>CAYRRJ010000001.1:0-22914 GCA_964426645.1 uncultured Campylobacterales bacterium
CTGGGCATGCCCACAAACGATATTCAGAGTTATATACAGAGATTTGATTGAAACAAAACTCCTGGGACTCAGAAAAAATATCAACAACAAACAAAAAGAGCCAAAAGAGGGACAATACCTCAAAAAAACTATTGCTATACTTTTATGGTCAGTTTTGGCACTGATAGCAGCATCCGATTTTATATGGTATTTTGTACCTCCTGAAACCTTTTTTCAGTATATAAAAAATCCTGCCGAACATTCTGTGCTATTTGGATTTTTAGGAGGGATAACACTTTTCCTTATATATGATATAACTTCACTTAAAGAGAATTTTTGTATATATATATGTCCTTATGCAAGAGTTCAATCTGTTATGTATGACGAAGAGACTATTCTTGCCGTTTACAGCGAACAAAGAGGCGGTAAAATATATGATGAACACGGGAACAAACTATGGAGCAAACCACCGGGAGAAAATGACGAATGTACCGGTTGTGAAGCTTGTGTAAGAGTATGCCCTACCCATATAGATATAAGAAAAGGTATGCAGCTAGAGTGTATAAACTGTCTGGAATGTGCTGATGCCTGTGTTCCTATAATGGCAAAATTCGGAAAACCGTCTTTGATATCATGGACAAGTACCAAAGCAGAACAGGAACACAGAAAGCCAAAATATATAAGATTTAGAACTGTAGCCTACGGTATAGCTCTTACTTTGGCTTTTATAGGACTTATGGTAATGGGAAGTACAAAAGAGCATATGCTTCTAAATATAAACAGAACTTCTCAACTCTATAAAATAACAGAAGATGGGAAAGCTGTACAAAATGCCTATACGTTTTTGTTTCAAAATACAGATTCAAAAGACCACAGTTACTACTTTGAGGTAAACAACAAAGACATAACCGTACTAAAACCTGCAAAACCGTTTAAACTAAGAGCAGGACAAAAAGCAAAAAAAGTTGTTATCCTTCAAACTACAAAAGTACTGGCAAATGACGACAGAAAAGACACTCCGATACCTATAACCATAATAGCATATGCTACTGATGATAAAGAAAATATCATAGTAAGAAGAGATACTGTTTTCTTCTATCCTAAAAAGAGTATATTGGAAAAATACAGACATTAGATAAAATTAAGTGAAAATGATATATAATATCATTTTCACTTATAATATTTAAAGGATCTGTAAAAATGACAAAACAAGCAAGATTGGAAAACTTTCCTATTATGATGTTTGCTATCGTAATGGGAATGTCAGGTTTGAGTATAGCTTACGAAAAAGCTGCTCATCTATTTAAGTTTAGTACCTTTATACCAAATATTCTGGTACTTTTAACTACAACTATCTTTGTAGCCATCTTGGCAACATACATCATAAAGTTTTTTGTATTTGGGAAAGAGGTCAAAAAAGAGTTTTCACATCCCGTGAGAATCAACTTTTTTGCTGCCGTCCCTATATCATTTCTTCTTCTATCTGTAGCATATGAGAGTGTAAATACGACTGTTTCTGTCTATTTTTGGTGGGTAGGTATGTTTCTTCAAGGATATCTAACATTCCACACCATAAGCTTTTGGATAAATCACAATCTGGAGATTCAACACTCCAATCCCGCATGGTTTATACCGATTGTAGGAAATGTACTTGTTCCTGTAGGAGGAGTAGAAATAGTAAATCATAACTTTCTAATGTATTTCTTTGCCATAGGTATTTTCTTTTGGATAATTCTGTTAACTATCATAATCAACAGGATAATATTTCATCATCAACTGGCCAACAAATTTATGCCAACACTGTTTATATTTATAGCACCTCCTGCAGTTGGAACTATATCCTATGTAAAATTAACCGGTCATTTCGATCTGTTTGCCAGTTTTCTCTTTAACATAGCACTGTTTTTTACATTCTTACTCTTTTTTATGTATAAAAATTTTATGAAACTAGAGTTCTTTATCTCATGGTGGGCATTTACTTTTCCATTAACAGCGGTAACTATAGCTTCTATTCTGGCATATCATAAAACAGGTTCAATGTTTTGCTACTATCTGGCAGGAGTTTTTTTGGTAATCTCAACCATAGTAGTCTCGTTTGTGGCATATAAAACTATCTACCATATGTTCAAAAAAGAGATATGTGTTATAGAGTAACTCTATCTCTTTTGAGAAGCCAATAGTATATTATACAGCTGTGCGGGATGCAAAGAGTTCCGTACGGCTATCTTTTTGAAAGTATCACTCTTTTTTACTTCTATTCTATACTCTTTTAAATGCTTTATGAATTTATCCAAATCAATCTTATACTCTCTTGCCAGTCTTTCCAGAGATTTATGGGCTATCCCGATAGGAATATCCGTAGGCAAATCAAATTTGGTAGAATTATTTTTAATCATTTCAAAAATTTCTTTCGGAGAAACTCCATTTTTATCTGCTATTTTTTTTAGTATTTCTTTGTCATTCTGAATAGTTATACCATTTTTTTTCAGTTTTTCTAATGCAGTTTTTAACTCTATAGAAGTCAATAGGCAAAAATCTTTAAGAGTACTGTACTCTGCATATCCATAGGGAGGATTTCCGTCATTCAAAGAATTTTTGGCTTTGATACCGTTACCTATATTTACCAAAAAACTGAAAGGAAGTACCATTTTGATAGTTCCTACACTAAAGAGGAGAACCAAAACCAAAGCTACATTAAACTCTCTTGTAAAAATTTTTAATTTTCTTTTGACTTTAAGATAATTTTTTATAGGTTTCCAGTTAAAATAGATATGCCATATAATCATAACAATAAAAAAGATACCCAGATTAATATGAAGATTATCCCATTGCTGTTTGTCAAGGCCTAAAAATTTCCAATCTGTCCATGAAGTAACCTTTCTATCCGGGATGAAGTATAAAACACCACTTGAGAGTGCCAAAACAGCAAAAGAAAGCATAGCACTAAGAGAAACGAATCTTTGATATTTCATAAAATGCTCCATATTTAAAACATATAAAACAGTATTATATCATTTATTATTTATATAAAGTAAAAAAAATATTTTAAACTGTTAGGAATGGGGATGGGGAACAGGTAGGGAGATTTTATAATCTCCCCTTCTTTATTATCTGTATTAAAGTGCGGCTTTAGCTTCTTTTACTACCACTGCAAAAGCTTCAGGGTCATTCATAGCCATATCGGCTAAAATCTTTCTATCCAACTCAATATTTGCTTTTTTAAGTCCATTTATAAATCTTGAATAGCTTATATCATTTAATCTACAAGCAGCATTGATTCTTATTATCCAGAGTTTTCTAAAATCTCTTTTTCTGTTTCTTCTGTCTCTGTAAGCATATACAAGACTTCTCTCAAGCTGCTCTTTTGCTTTTCTAAAATGTTTTCTTCTACCGCTGTAGAAACCTTTTGCCAGTTTAAGTATTTTTTTATGGCGTCTTCTTCTTACGACACCCGTTTTTACTCTTGCCATTTTGTCTCCTTGACCTTTCTTGGTGTCCCTTTTTGGGAACTTGCCCTCATAGAGGGGAGTTTTGCAACTTTAATCAATGACTATTCGTCAAAAACAAACTATCTCTTGCCTAACATCAACTCAACTGATGCTATATCACGGCTATCAACGTATTTCGCCTCTTTTAAACCTCTCATTCTCTTTGTAGGTTTTTTAGTAAGAATATGACTTCTGAAGGCTGCCCCTCTTTTTATCTTATTCTTTGCAGATTTGAAACGCTTTGCTGCGCCGCGTACCGTTTTCATTTTCGGCATACTTTCTCCTTATTGTTAATCCTAAAATTTGAGTCTGAAAATCCATACTCTATTTTAGAAGCTGACTATTTTAGCCGATTATCTCTTAAAAAGTGGTAAAACAGGTTATTTTTTTGGAACAACCAGCATATTTACATAACGACCCTCAAGCATCGGTGGTTTGTCTCTAACAGCAATATCCTCTACCATAGGCCAGACTCTCTCAAGAACTTCTTTGCCGGCATCAGGATTTGCCATTTCTCTACCACGCAGAAAAACTCTAAATTTCACATGCTTTCCCTCTTGTAAAAACTCTCTTGCATGTTTTATTTTGTAGTTTATATCATTTTGGGCTATTTTTACAGAAAGCTTTATCTCTTTGACTTCTATTGTCTTCTGTTTTTTCTTAGCCTCTTTTAGTTTCTTTTCCTGCTGATACTTAAATTTGCCATAATCCATAATTTTACAAACCGGTGGCTTTGCATCAGGAGCTATAAGGACTAAATCAAGCCCTAAATCTTCTGCTATGGAAAGCGCCTCATCTTTGGAAATTATTCCGTATTGAGTACCATCATCTCCAAGACATCTAACTTCACCCGCTCTGATGTTGTCGTTGAGCATTACCTCTTTACTTTTACTCAAAAGTGTACCTCACTAAGTTTCTCCTTCATTAACGATATTAAATCGGTTTTACTAAGATTATACTGTTTTCTTTCTCTTCTATCTCTTAAAGCAACACTATTTTTTTCAATTTCTTCATCACCTATTACCAAAATCATCGGAACACGCATCTTTTCAGCATTTCTTATTCTCTTGTTAAGACTTTCGTTCCTCATCAAAATCTCAGTATCTATATCGATAAGCTGTAACTCTTTTGCCAGATTTTGTGCATATTCGTGATGAGCCTCTCCTATAGGAACAATTACGACCTGAGTCGGAGCGATAAAGAAAGGCAACTCTCCTGCCGTATGCTCTATCAGAATTCCTATAAATCTCTCAAAAGAGCCTAAAATCGCACGATGAAGCATAACAGGCTGAACATGTTCGTTATTGCTGTCTATATAACTTAGCTCAAATCTCTGAGGAAGATTGAAATCTACCTGTATGGTTCCGCACTGCCACTTTCTCTTAAGAGCATCTGTTATTTTTATATCGATTTTCGGACCGTAAAATGCTCCTCCCCCCTCATCTATACCATAGCTGATTCCGTTTTTATCAAGTGCATCCATCAAACCTTTGGTCGCTATCTCCCAATACTTGTCATCACCGATGGCTTTTTCGGGTTTGGTTGAAATCTCCATCTCATAATCAAATCCGAAAAGTTTCATCAAACTGTCAACAAAATCCAAAATCTCCAAAACATTCTCTTCAATCTGGTCAGGTGTACAGAAAATATGAGCATCATCCTGAGTAAATTCTCTAACCCTGAAAAGTCCGTGAAGCACACCACTTTTTTCGTGTCTGTGTACTACTCCGTATTCAAAAAACTTTAAAGGCAAATCTCTATAACTTCTCACTTCGTTTTGATAAACTTTTATATGCCCCAGACAATTCATAGGTTTTATACCATACTCAGCATCATCTATCACGGTAAAGTACATATTTTCGCCATAGTTATCATAGTGTCCGCTGACTTTCCAAGCATCGCTTTTTAAGATTTCAGGGCCACGAACCGGTTGATAGCCTCTGATTCTGTGGGCTTTAAAAAGCAGAGCTTCAAGTTTGCTTCTCAATCTTCCACCGTTTGGAAGCCATATAGGAAGTCCGGCTCCTACCTCTTCATCAAAAGTAAACAGTTTTAGCTCATTTCCCAGTTTTCTATGGTCTCTCTTTTTTGCCTCTTCTATCATGGTCACATAATCTTTCAGACTCTGCTTATCGGCAAATGCCGTACCGTATATACGAGTTAGCATCTCACGGTTTTCATCTCCACCCAAATAAGCTCCTGCAACTCTAGTGAGCTTAAAGAATCTCAGATATCTTGTATTTGGCAGATGAGGACCGCGACATAAATCTTCAAAATCCCCCTGCTTATAGATAGAAACTTCACCGTCTGGTATTCTAAGAAGAACCTCTTGTTTCAAATCATCATCAGCAAATTTTTTGACCGCTTCATCTTTGGTCATATAGATTTTTTCTATAGGTATCTTCTTTTTAGCAAGTTCTTGCATCTTTTTTTCGATAGCTTTGAGATCACTGTCGCTTATCTTCTCATTGACACGAAAATCATAGTAAAATCCGTCCTCAATCACCGGACCTACGAAAAACTTTGCTTCTGGATACAACTCTTTTATCGCCTGAGCCATTAAATGGGCACAAGAGTGTCTGATAACCTCAAGGGCATCTTCAGAGTTGTCAAAAAGTATCTCTTTATCGTAAGTTTGGGATTGGCGGGAAGCACTTTGAGTGTCAATGATGACATCACCATTTTTGTAGGCAATTACATCATTTTGCATTTTTATCCTTTACTTTATTGAACTCCCAAACGATGGAAGAACATATTTTATGGTGGCCACGATTGGACTTGAACCAACGACCACTACCATGTCAAGGTAGTGCTCTACCAACTGAGCTACGCGACCACTCAAAATCAAAATGTGATTATAGCAAAAATATTCCAATAATAAAAGAGCCTTCTTATAAACAAACCGATATAATAATCATATCCATTATTATATACTCAAAAGGATATTATATGAACAACATAAAATCACAAACCGCACTTATAACAGGAGCAACTTCAGGTATAGGAAAAGCTACTGCCAAAGTTTTGGCAAAGATGGGAGTAAATCTCGTTTTGACAGGGAGAAGAGAACAAAATCTAAAAAATCTTAAAGAGTCTCTTTTAAAAAATTTTGATATAAATGTACAAACTTTAAAATTCGATGTTACCGACAAAAATGAAGTTTTGGAAAAACTAACCAACTTACTAACCAAAACTGATATTGATATACTTATCAACAATGCAGGTCTTGCCCTGGGTATCGAAACCATAGACCAGGGAGATATAGATAACTGGGAAGCCATGATAGATACCAATATAAAAGGTTTGTTATATGTTAGCAGAGTTATCATACCTCACCTGAGAGAAAAGAACAAAGGCCATATCGTAAATCTTGGTTCCATAGCAGGAGAGATAACATATCCCGGAGGAAATGTATATTGTGCAACCAAATCTGCAGTTCATACTCTAAGCGAAGCTATGAATATAGACTTAAAAGGTACCGATATAAGGGTATCAAATATAGCTCCAGGAGCTGTTAAAACCTCTTTTTCAGATGTAAGATTCAAAGGAGACAAACAAAAAGCCGAAGCTGTATATGACGGATATACACCTCTGTTTGCAGAAGATATAGCAGATTTGATTCTTTATGTTTTAAATGCTCCTTTACATGTAAATATCCAACATACTCTAATAATGCCTACAGCACAGAGAAACCCTTATATACTACACAAAAAAGAGGATTAAATTTCCTCTTTTTTTTCCAGGTAGGAGATGAGTAAAATCAATCCTACCGATATATCTATAACTACATCAGCAAAATTAAAAACGGCAAAGTCAAACCACTTGTGCCAATAAACATAATCCACTACTCCACCATAAATAAATCTATCATAAACATTACTAAGCCCTGCACCATATATCATGCCTATGGGAATCGCATACTTTTTAAATATATCCTTATGGAATAAAAGATATACACTTATGGCTAAAAAAAGAAGTAGTTGTATATGTTTTAAATGCCCTTCCAAAAAAGAGAGCATAGAGAAAGCAACACCTTTGTTATAGACAAGTATCAAAGAGATATACTCTCCACTCCATCTAAAGCCATCTATAAAAAGTTTTTTCAGACTTTGGTCTGTTATAAAAACAAAAATGAAAAAAATAAAAAAATAAAAAAAAGCCTTTATCAACTCAAAGCTCTCTTTAAAAACTCATAAGCCTCTTCTATGTGGCTTTCTAGTTTCTTCTCGCTAACTCCCTCAAGCAAAATTCTAAGAAGGTTTTCGGTTCCTGAGTATCTTATAAGCACTCTTATGCCGTCTTTTTCGATTTTTGATATCAACTCTTTATACCCATCTATTTTTTCAAGCGGTATTTTTTGAGATACTATTAAATTCTTCTGAAACTGAGGATATAACTCAAACGGATTAAAAAGTTCGCTTATAGGTTTTTTCTCTATCAAAAAACATGCCATCACAGCCAAAGCGGCTACCAAAGCATCTCCTGTTTTTACAAAATCACTGAGTATTATATGTCCGCTTTGCTCTCCCCCAAAATTTAACCCCTCTTTTGAGAGTATGTCAAGCACATACTTATCTCCCACATTGGATCGCTTTAAAGAGACTGAGTTCTCCTGCAAGTAATCTTCCAAAGCCTTGTTGCTCATCACGGTAGCACACATAGCCCCATTTTTCAAAACTCCTTGAGAGTTTAAATAGACAGCCAGTTTACCCAGAAGTTTATCTCCGTCTATTACATCTCCATTTTCATCAACAACAACTAGTCTGTCTGCATCTCCGTCAAATGCAAAACCAACATCAGCTCGAAGTTTTCTAACCTCTTCTCCCAACATTTCAGGATGAAGTGCCCCGCAGTTAAGATTGATATTGCTTCCGTTTGGTTCGTTGTTTATAACAACCACATCAGCACCAAGTTCGCTAAATATCGTAGGAGCAACTTTATAAGCGGCACCGTTTGCGGTATCCAAGACCACTCTTATACCACTGAGTGTCAGAGTTTTTGGAAAAGAATTTTTGATATGTACTATATACCGCCCTATTACATCATCTATTCTTTTAGAACGCCCTATATCAAACTCTGTTTTTTGATTCTCTTCTATAAGCTTATCATCAAAATAGATTTTTTCAATCTCAGCCTCAGCATCTTCACTTAATTTATTTCCAAAACTATCAAAAAACTTTATTCCATTATCAAAATACGGATTGTGAGAAGCACTTATCATAATACCAGCATCACATCTCATATCTTCGGTTAAAAATGCAACTGCCGGTGTTGGCATAGGACCTATCTGTCTTACATCATATCCAACTGCAGTCAATCCGCAAACTATGGCATTTTCTATCATATATCCGCTTCTTCTGGTATCTTTACCTACAAGAAACTTCTTTGTTACAGAATTTTTTCTAAAATATATCCCTGCTGCCATGGCAAGTCTCATCGCGGTTTGGGCATTTAGCTTTTTTCCGGCTCTTCCTCTGACACCATCAGTTCCAAATAGTCTCATATCTAAACCTTAATATTATTTTTGCTGTAATTGTATCACATTTTTTCTTTCTTGGATAAACGCCCTCATCCTCTCTTCTTTAAACTTTCTTATCCAATAGTCATTAAAAGATTTATCCATTTTCACAAATTTTTCAAGAGGAGTTATATGTGAGATTGTCGCATAAAAAAATCCTACCGTTATAAGAGTTGCTATGATAAACTCTTTGGTAAAAACCACCATCTTTTTAGCTCTGTTTTTAAGATAGTGTTTTATAGCTTTAAAATTATAAAAAATATGTAAAATTCCGGCTACCGTAAAAATAACCATAAAAATTATATGAAGTGCCAGATAATCCATCTTGCCCAATCCCAAAACCTGCCACTTTATCATAGCCGCCAATCTGCCAAAAGGAGATATAAAGAGCATGATACCGCTTACTACCATAATAAAAAAAGCATACAACATAACAAGAGAAACTATTTTACGATACATTCAAAACCTTTATTTCAGTTATAAAAGTTATAATTCTACCTGATTTATCCTATTTTTTTCTTTACATGTAAAGTTTTTTATAAAATTTGACTTAAAATAAGTTAGATTTAATACTATTTTATGTATAATCTGTGCCTAAATTTTAAATGAAAGGCTTATCTATGGCAAATCACAAGTCCGCAGAAAAGCGTATTAGACAAACTAAAAAAAGAACAGAAAGAAATAGATTTTATAGAACCAGAATTAAAAATCTAACTAGAGCTGTTAATGAAGCTGTTGAAGCTGGAGATAAAGAGGCTGCAGAATTGGCACTTAAAAAAGTCAATAAAAGCTTTCACTCTTATGTCTCAAAAGGTGTTTTGAAAAAGAACACTGCAGCTAGAAAAGTGAGCAGATTATCAAAATTAGTTAATACGCTAAACAGTGTTGCCGCTTAAGCGGTAACCTCCCTCCTTTAAATATATGTTAAAAGAAAAACTTCAACCATTTTTAGACAGATACGAAGAGATAACTGCTCTTTTGAGTTCTCCTGATATATCTAACGATATAAAAAAGATGACTGCTCTATCAAAAGAACAGTCAAAGTTAGAATCTATCAAGAACAGAGCACAAGAGTATATAGATACACTTGAAGCTATCGAGGAGAATAAACTACTTCTTGAAGACAGTGAACTTGGAGAATTAGCAAAAGAGGAGCTTAAAGAGCTAGAACCAAAAATCGAAGAACTCGAAGAAGAGATAAAAGTTCTACTCCTTCCTACCGACCCAAATGATGATAAAAATATCTTTTTAGAGATTCGTGCAGGAACAGGTGGAGATGAAGCTGCTTTGTTTGTTTCCGACCTATTTAAAGCATATCTTAGATATGCTGAAAACAAAGGCTGGAAAGTTGAAGTTGTCAGTATGAGTGAGGGAATACTCAACGGCTATAAAGAGGTTATAGCCCTTATCAAGGGTGAAAGCGTCTATTCAAGACTGAAATTTGAAGGCGGTGTTCATAGGGTTCAAAGAGTACCTCAAACAGAATCTCAAGGAAGAGTTCATACTTCTGCCGTAACAGTTGCAGTTATGCCTGAAGTTGATGATGTAGAGATAGAGATAAATCCAAACGATTTAAAAATCGATGTTATGCGTTCAAGCGGAAACGGCGGACAATCAGTAAATACAACAGATAGTGCAGTTAGGATTACACACTTACCAACCGGTCTTGTCGTAACTAACCAAGACGGAAAATCTCAGCATAAGAATAAAGATGCAGCTATGAAAATCCTAAAAGCAAGACTTTACGACATGCAGTTGCAAGAGCAAAACGCAAAAGAGAGTGAAAAAAGAAAATCTCAAGTAGGCTCAGGGGACAGAAGTGCTAGAATCAGAACTTACAATTTCCCTCAAAACAGAATTACTGACCATAGAATAGGACTGACACTCTATAGACTTGATGCCATCATGGAAGGTGGTCTTTTTGATGAGATCATAGACCCACTCATAACTCACTATCAAGCAGAAGCCATAAAAGAAGCCGGTTTATAAAACCTACTTATCGTAAAATAGAAGATTATTTCTTTTTATGATATTTTGGATTATTTTTATATACTTCTGTTTTAGCTCAGAATAATTTATCATAGTTTTGGCAGCCATCAACCCATCAAAATCCATACCTTTTGAATGAGCGACATATCTTTTATCTCTAAACTCTTTATATGCTTTATTTCGATTTAGATTCAATACATAAGCATTAACAGAACTCTGCAAAGAGTTAAAAATCCTGATTCTATGAGTTTTGCCCTCTTCTCTTGCATTTGGTATAAGTCCATTTCCGGTATATGTCCAGTGACCAAAGATATTATTAGCTTCTCTTACAAATCTACTCTTTCCCCAAGCACTCTCAACAGCACCCTGCGCCAAAGCCAAAGAGACGGGAATAGTATCTATCTTTTTTAGATACTCCTGCTTATCAAATAGGTGTTTTATCCTATATTTCTTATAGAGATAGACCAACTTATGCAAAGAATCACTCTTAAACTCTCTAAAACCGTTTTGCAAAGCTTTGTCAAAAAAACTCTTTACAAACTCTCTTTCATATAAAATAACTCTGTTTGCATTGTTAATAAGAGGATTTAAAATCTTAATAAACTCGGCTTTTTGTTTTTTGGAATTACCTATTTTATAGAAATACTCAGGAAATCCATAGCCAAAAGAGTTAATCCCTAAAATAATCAAAAAAACAAATCTAAACATCTATGCTCGTATCAAAAACTTTTGATACTGCTCCTTTAAAATATAAAATATCATCTTTTATGCTTATCTCCAACTCCTCTTTGCTTGTCGGATATACCTTGATTTGATCCCCTATCAAACCCTCCTCATAGGCACTCACAAAACAGGCAACCATACCTGTTCCACATGCCAAAGTTTCGTTTTCAACTCCTCTTTCGTAGGTCCTTACATGTAAGGAGCCATCGATTAACTTGGTAAAATTTACATTTGCATTATATTTTTGTCTCATTCTTCTTGCTAGTCCAACATCAAACTTACTTAAATCCTCTACAAAAGAGACCAAATGTGGAACTCCTGTATCATAAAAATACCACTTCATACCATGCTCTTCAAAAGGTTCTTTGATTTTTATGTAGGGAGTCATTTTAGTTTTTACTACACTTCCTTCAACCTCACAGTCAATTACTCCTGCCCCTGTTAAAAAACTCATCTTTGAATCAGCCAACCCATTGATATAAGCATAGTGCGCACAAGCCCTGGTACCGTTTCCACACATACTGGCAACACTTCCGTCACTGTTGTAAAACTGCCATTTAAAATCGTATTTCTCACTTGGGACCAAGACAATAAGACCGTCAGCACCTACTCCCTTTTGCCTATCACACAATTTTTGCGCTAAAATACTTCTATCTATCTCTTTAAAAGTATGAAAAATTATAAAATCATTTCCACTTGCGTTATATTTTGATACTTGCATAAAATCTCTCTACCTCATCTTTTAAGTGTTTCAAATCTTTAGAATTATCTATCACAAAATCAGCCATCTGCTTTTTTCTATCTATATCCATTTGTGACTCTATTCTCTTTTTAGCCTCTTCTAGACTCAAAGAATCTCTATTCATAAGTCTTTTCAACTGAATCTTTTTTGGAGCATATACTACGATAACTCCCCCCTCTTTATCATAACCATCTCCACTCTCAAAAAAAAGAGGAATATCCACAACAAACTCTCTATCCTCTTCTTTTAATCTCTCAACCCTTTTTGAAATCTCTTCTCTTATCAAAGGATGAAGATAGCTCTCAAGAAGCCTCTTCTTATCTCTATTTTTAAAGATTAAAGCCCCAAGCTTTTTTCTGTCAACTTCTCCCTCTTTTATATACTCTTTCCCAAATAACTGTTCTATCTTAAAAGGATCTATAAGCTCTTTAGCGATTTTATCTGCATCAATCACTTCAAACCCAAGTTTTTGTAATTGTCGTGCAACACTACTTTTCCCGGTAGCAATAGAACCTGTCAGGATATAACCCATAAAACCTCTTTTTATCACGATTTTAACATATTTTTGCTAAAATCGACTAAAATATAAAAAGGTCGATCAAGTATGAGTACAATAAGTTACAAAGATGCGGGAGTAGATATAGATGCCGGTAACGAGTTTGTTGAAAAAATCAAACCGATAGTAAAATCCACATTCAACCAAAATGTAATAGGAGGTATCGGCTCTTTTGCAGGAGCTTACGAACTTCCAAGTGGTTATAAAAAACCAGTAATCCTCGGAGCAACTGACGGAGTAGGAACAAAACTCAAACTTGCAATAGAGTCTAAAATCTATGATACTGTGGGTATAGACCTGGTAGCTATGTGTGTAAATGATCTCATTTGCAATTTTGCAGAGCCTCTTTTCTTTTTAGATTACTACGCTATGAGTAAATTGGACATTGAAGCTTCTGTCAAGATTGTAGAGGGGATAGCAAAAGGATGTAAAGATAGTGAATGTGCCCTAATAGGTGGAGAGAGTGCCGAGATGCCCGGAATGTACAAAGGTGACGACTTTGATTTGGCAGGATTTGCCGTAGGAATTGCTGAAAAAGATGAGATGGATAGGCTACCTCATGTAAAAGAGGGTGATGTTTTGATAGCACTTCCAAGTTCAGGTATTCACTCTAACGGTTATTCGCTTGTTAGAAAACTCTTCTTTGAAAAACTTGGTTACTCTTTTGATGCCATAGTAGATGGAAAGCCCCTTATAGAAACACTTCTTACGCCTACAAAACTATATGTAAAAACTTTTAAAAAACTCAAACAAGATATAAATGCGTTAGCTCACATAACAGGAGGAGGTATAGTAGAAAATCTTCCTAGAGTACTTCCCGAAGGTATAAAAGCCGTCGTAGAAAAAAAGAGCATTAAAACACTTCCTATATTTGAATTGATGAAAGAACATGTAAAAGAAGAGGAGATGTTCAGAACTTTCAACATGGGTGTAGGAATGGTTTTAGTCGTTTCAAAAGACAGAGTTGACAACATACTTGCAAACTCTGACGGATATGTTATAGGAGAGTTACAAAGAGGAAACAAAGAAGCTGTACTGGTATAATGAATGATATATATCATTTCAAAACTTTTAACCTTTTTTTTCCTTCCACCGGGAATTTTTATAATTGCTTTATTACTTGGAGCATATTTCAGTAAGGGTTACAAAAAAACTCTTCTTTTTTTTACAACCCTGTTTTACCTGTTTAGCAACTCTTACTTTTCATACTATATACTATCTCCTTTGGAAAAACCTTTCAAAAAAGAGATAAAAACAGAAAACAAAGTTGACAAAATAGTTATTTTAGGAGGGGGAAACATTAAAGACAGTCCAAATCTTCCTTTACGCAACGATGCTTTTAAACGAGTAATATACGGGATAATGCTCTCAAATTCAACAAATATTCCTATCATATTTACAGGCGGAGGAAACAATAAAAATTACAAAGAGAGTGACTCGTTTATAGAAACTGTAAAAGAATTGGAAAAAAATTTAAATATTCAAATAGATTACAAAGTTGAATCAAAAAGTCTAAACACCTATGAAAATGCAAAATATACAAAAAAACTTCTGGGAAAAGAGGGGATAAAAAATCCGAGCGTCTATCTCGTTACTTCTGCATATCATATGAGAAGGGCTGTAATGATTTTTGAAAATTTTGGATTTAAGGTCATCCCAAAGGCAACAGATTTTAAAGCAGAAAAAAAAGATTTCTCTTTTTTAAAAATATTACCAAATATAGGAGCCTTTTACAACAGCTATCTAGCCCTTCACGAATATATAGGTTTTTTTAAAGATTATCTTCTATCGCGTACCTAACAGCCTCTTTAGCATGGATTAGCGTAGTATCAAAGAGTTTTACATCCGTATCTTCTTGGCTAATTAAGAGTCCTATCTCGGTACATCCTAGTATCACTCCCTGGGCTCCCTCTTTTGCCAAATCCTCTACGATTTCGACAAAATGCTTCTTGGAGCTCTCTTTCGTAATCCCAAGACACAACTCATCGTATATAACCTTATGAACCAAATCTCTGTGAGCCTTTTTAGGTATCAACACTTCAAATCCGAACTTCTCTTTTAGTCTTCCTTTATAAAAATCCTGCTCCATGGTAAATGCCGTTCCTAAAAGTCCGACTTTTTTTATGCCCTCTTTTTTTAAAACCTCTGCAGTGGCATCTGCTATATGAAGCATAGGGATTTTCAAACTCTTCTCTACGACACCAAAAAGCTTATGCATCGTATTGGTACAGATAAGCACAAAATCTGCTCCTCCTCTTTGCAAACAAAGAGCCTCTTTTGTCAAAATCTCTCCCATCTCCTGCCAATTCCCCTCATGCTGAAGCTTCTCTATGGGTTCAAAATCAAGACTGTTTAACAAAACTCTCCCGCTGTGAAGACCGCCTAGATTATTTTTTATCTCTTCGTTGATAATTTTATAATACTCAAGCGAACTCTCCCAACTCATTCCACCGAGTAATCCTATCTTTTTCATAACTCCTCCACCACTTTTTGCGCTACTTTTTTGGCATTTGACACACAGTCGTTAAGCCCTACGCCAAAGTAAGCGTTTGAACTTAGATATAATCCTTTGTGTCTGCTTAGTCTATCAAAGAGGATATTCATTCTCTCCAAATGTCCTACTCTATAGTTTGGGATACCTCTTTCATGTCGTACGGCAAAAGCGGTATCTGGTTTGGCATAGACTCCCATAGTCTCTTTTATACCCTCTATAGCCATATCTACTAGTTCCTCTTCACTCTTTAGAGCATTGTCAGGATTTCTCTGACCTCCAATCATAACTCTTAGGAGTTTTTTGCCTTTTGGAGCTCTGTCGTTAAATATGGAGCTATCCCACAAAACTCCTAGTATCTCTTTTTTTGCCGAGCTTGTAGTAAGCAGACCAAAACCTTGCAAATCATGAGGAAAATCATCATATCCAAGTCCTACCACGCTAATTGGAGAATACTCTATATCTTTTAGCATCAACGAAATCTCTTCATCAATCTTCTTTAAAAGTTCAGAGCTTACAAAAGCAGGAGTGGAGAGTATCACTATATCAAACTCTTCGCCATCTACCAAATATCCGTTTTCTGTTTTCTCTATCGATTTTATCTCTTTTTCCGTCTCTATTTCAAAATTCTCCGCCAACTTTTCCACAAAAGAGATCACACCCCCTTTAAAACTCATCAAAACACCACCGGGACCTGCATCTTTTTTCTTTTTCTTTATCATACCCTTAAAAAGCCCGCCATACTCTTTCTCTAATTTTACGACTGCAGGAAATGCGGCATTTACTGAGATTTTAGAGGGAGTTGAAGCAAAAATCCCCGCAACCATAGCATCCAAAAAGACATCACTCATCTCTTTACCCACTCTTCTGTATCCAAAACTCTGCAGAGTCTCGTCACTGTCATCTTTTTTGGGAGATATAAAAGGCTCACACAAGACTCTTAGTTTTCCTCCGAAAGAGAGTAGGGGGGTTTTCAAAAAAGCCTTTGGAGATTCAGGAAGTTCGCACAAACTCTCTTTAAAGATAAATCTTTTTCTTGCATTA
The DNA here is from genome assembly GCA_964426645.1 of uncultured Campylobacterales bacterium. Lineage (GTDB taxonomy): Bacteria > Campylobacterota > Campylobacteria > Campylobacterales > Sulfurospirillaceae > CAYRRJ01. The sequence continues at coordinate 16,531 of CAYRRJ010000001.1, forward strand.
TCTTCACTTCTTAAAAGTAAGTCTTCACAGCCACTCTCTTTGACCAACTCTAAAGTATCAGGTTTGTTTGACAAGAAACCGTTACTCCCTATCTCTATCAAAAAATCTTTATCTTTGTGAGTTCTCATCTTTCCGCCAACTTCACTCTCAGCTTCAAAAATCTTTATCTTGACATCATCTCTTTGATTTTTGATATAAAAAGCTGTTGTAAGTCCGCTTATACCTGCACCTATTATTGCTATTTTCATTTACCATCCTTGCTTTTAATCTTCTCTCTCCACTCATTTAGAGTCTTCTCAAATCCTATACCTCTGCTTTTGTAAAAGCTCTCTTTTAAATTGGCATATTTTTGCTCTACAAATCCTCCGAAATCGTGAGGATAGAGATACTCTTTTGAGTGGGTTTTGATATGAGAGGGAATCTCTTGGGTTCTATTCTCTTTTACATACTTTAAAGCTCTGCTAATTGCTTTGTAAGAGCTGTTTGATTTGGGAGAGGAGGCTAGATATATAACACATTGAGCTAGTATGATTCTAGCTTCAGGGAAACCTATACGACTAACGCTTTGCAGAGTTGAGTTTGCAAGATTTAAGGCATTTGGGTTTGCATTTCCTATATCCTCGCTAGAGAGTATAAGCAATCTTCTAGCTATAAAATCGGCACTCTCCCCTGCTTCTATAAGCCTTGCTAGATAGTACAAAGATGCATCTATATCGCTTCCTCTTATACTTTTTATCATTGCACTTGCCAGGTCATAATGAGTATCTTTAGAGCTAACTCCCTCTTTTATTTTATTGGCTCTTAGACTTCTGAGAGTTTCAAGCCTTACATGTAAAGAGATTTCCAAAGCATACTCCAAAAGGTTTAACAATGCCCTTGCATCTCCACCGCTCGAGTTTACAAGATACTCTTTTGCATCATCATCTATCTGAAAATCTATCTCTTGTCTTACTCTCTCGATAAGCCTGATTAAATCCTTGTATCCCAGAGGGTAGAACTCAAAAAGCATACTTCTTGAACGAATCCCGCTACTTAGAGTATAGTAGGGATTTTCGGTACTTGCTCCTATGATAACAGCCTCATAATTCTCCATAGGCACCAAGAGTATCTCTTGCTGTGTTTTGGAAAGCCTGTGAATCTCATCTATAAAAATAAGAGGTTTTTGAAGAGAGTTTTTGTGGTCTTTTAATATTTTTCTTATCTCTTCTACTTTTAGATTAGTAGCATCAAGCTCAAAAAACGGCAAATCTAGTTCATTTGCCACAACTCTTGCTAGTGTAGTTTTGCCTGAACCGGCATTGCCGAAAAATAGAGAGTGGGGTACTCTCCTCTTTTCACACAGCACCCTAAACGGGGCATCTTTTTTTACCAGATGAGTCTGCCCGCAAACCTCATCGAAACTCTGTGGTCTAAACTTAAGAGCCAGGTTTTTCATCACTTTTGTGTCTCTTTTTTGAGTATGAAAGATAATCTCTTAGTGCCTCATACTCACTCTCGTTTAAAAATCTATGTTTTCCGGGCTTTAACATACCCAAATCTATCTTACCGTAACTAACTCTTTTCAAAGAGACGACATCAGTATCAAAATAACCAAAGAATCTTCTTAACTCTCTATTTTTACCCTCATTTATCGTTACTTTCAGTGTTGAGTAATCTTTTCTGTTTTTAATAATCTTATAATCTAAAAACGGAGCAAACTCCATGGAGCGTATATCACTCTTTTCATGTGCTCCCCTGGTTGCATTTTCGGCAAAAAGACCTTCTCTCATGGCATTTTCCATTGCCTTGGTAACTTCACCTTTTATTCTTACATAATAGACTCTCTCCAAATCTCCGTGCATCAAAGCCGAAACTATATCGGCAGCATCACTAAGAAGAAGCAATCCTTCACTGGTAAAATCAAGCCTTCCTACACTCATAAAGTGAGCAAATCTTTTAGGAAGAGTATCATATATAGTTTTTCTTCCTCTATCATCTTTCTTACTGACAATCTCGCCTTTTTGTTTGTGATAGACTATAACCGTATAATTCTTTTTTGGATAGAGTCTTTTTCCTTTTACAAAAACTTTGTCATCTATGGAAGCTTTTGTAGCCAAATCTGTCACAACTTCTCCACCGATGCAAACTTCTCCACTCTCAATAAGTTTGTCGGCTTCTCTTCTCGAATATCTTGTATTGTGAGATATCAGTTTGTTTAATCTTATCTTTTCTCTCATTTTATACCGGCTTCCACTAAATCATGAAGATGCAAAACACCCTTTATTTTCATATCATCATCGCATACCACTAAAAGCTGTATCTTGTGTGCTTCAATAAATCCCAAAGCATCACTTGCCAACATGTTTTCATCTGTTATCACTTTAGGTTTTTTTGTAGCATACTCAAATACACTCTCTTCCATAGAAAAGTTCTCTCTCAAAAGTGCCCTTCTTAAATCTCCATCACTCAAGATCGCAACCAAAGAGTCATTTTTATCAACTACCAACACATTTCCAAGTCGTCCTTCACTCATTACCATAATGGCATCTTTTAGAGGTGTATCATCCTTTACAATCGGTAAATTTTTATCCCTATAGAGGTCTTTTACTTTTACAAAGAGCCTTTTCCCTAAACTTCCTCCAGGATGAAAAGATGCAAAATCCTCTTTTTTAAAATCTCTTTTTTTCATTAGACAAACGGCCAAAGCATCTCCCATGGCTAAAGTCAGTGTTGTAGAAGTAGTAGGTGCAGCACCCAGAGGACAAGCCTCTTTGGATACATTTATAGACAAAAACACATCTCCATATCTTCCAAGAGATGAGGATTTGTCTTTTGCCATAGCAATAAGCGGTATATCAAATCTTTTTATATGAGGAAGTATCTTTATAAGCTCTTCACTCTCTCCGCTGTAGCTTATAGCCAAAACTCCGTCATCTTTTCCTATCATCCCCAAATCTCCGTGAAGTGCTTCTGTAGGATGTATAAAAAAACTGCTCGTACCCGTGCTTGCCAAAGTCGCTGCTATCTTTGCACCTATAAGTCCGCTTTTGCCAACTCCTGTTACTATAAGCTTACCTTTTAAATTTGCCACTAATTCAACTGCTTTTTCTATCTCATCATCCAAAAAATCAGCTGCATCTTCAAGCTCTTTTGCCTCAAGTTTCAACACATCTTTTGCTATATTTTTAAAATTCATCATCTAACCTTACATCACAAATATTGTAGGCACGATAGTAGGATACTTTTTCATCTTTCGATATATATGTTTTCTGACTACCTGTCTTAGCTCATTCTCTATAGCTCTCGGATTTTGGAAAAGCTCTTTTTTGGCATTTGCCATAAACTGGTCTATCACTCCCTCCATCTCAACGGAGAATTTCTTATCATCTTTATCAGGAACCAAGCCGTAACTAACCACTTTTGGTTTTGTTATCAACTTGTGTTCATTACCGTCAATTTGAGCTACCAACATAACAAGACCGGAATCTGCCAGTTTTTGTCTGTCTATAACAACATCGTTAGCAATCTTTTCGTTTGCCTGGTTATCAACATATACCTTACCTGTTTTTACACTTTTTACTTTTTTGACATATTTAGGACAGAGTTCAACCTGATCTCCATCACTCATAAGAAGTATATTTCTAGGTGGAATCCCGCATTTTACGGCTGTTTCTTTATGCTTTACTATATGATTATACTCTCCATGTACCGGCAAGAAAAATTTAGGCTTGGTAAGTCTTAGGATTAACTTCTGTTCCTCTTGCGCAGCATGACCGCTAACATGTATCTCACTAAAATCGTGGTAAGCCACACTCGCACCGCTTTTAAGCAAGAAATTCAGCACTTTAGACACACTGCCTTCATTTCCCGGAATCGCTTTTGCTGAGATAATTATCTGGTCACTTGTTTTTATCTTCACATGTCTATGCTCATCTGTAGCCATTCTATACAAAGCAGCCATTGTTTCACCCTGACTACCTGTGGTAACTATCAAAACCTCTTTATCATTATATTTATTTACCTCATGAGGATCAATAAATATAGATTTATCAAGGTCTATATACCCCAAATCTATAGCTGTAAAAAGATTTCTCTCCATCGACCTACCGATAACACAAACTTTTCTGTTATACTTCAAACCATACTCTATAGCTTGATAAACTCTATGTATATTTGAAGAGAAAGTGGACATTATAACCCTTCCCTTAGCTTTCGAGAAAATAGAGTCAAATGTCGCTCCTACCGTGCTCTCACTTCTGGTTATCCCCTCTTTGTAAGAGTTAGTACTGTCACTCAAAAGGCACAAAACACCCTTTTCACCATAATGGGCAAATCTGTTTAAATCACTAACATATCCATCTATTGGCGTATGGTCTATCTTAAAATCTCCGGTATGAATAATAGTACCTGCTTCAGTAGTTATAGCCAAAGAAGAAGCATCTATGATAGAGTGTGTTATATGCATCCACTCAACTCCAAATTCTCCTATTTTATAAACCTTTCTCTTTTGTACGGGTCTGAAAAATTTTCTATACTCTTTTATATTATGCTCTTCAAACTTATTTGAAATCATACCAAGGGGAAGAGGAGTAGCATATATAGGAAACTGCATCTCTTTGAAAAGATAAGGAAGTGCTCCTATGTGGTCTTCATGAGCGTGAGTTATGACTATACCTTTTATTTTCTTCTTTATCTGTCTTAGATATGTAAAATCAGGGATCAAAATATCCACACCATGCATATCTTCGCTCGGAAAACTCATCCCTACATCTATGATAATAGCACTGGTATCTGTCTCTATAACAGAGATATTTCCACCAATCTCTCCAAGACCTCCAAGAGGTGTTATCCTCACTTTTGCTTTGGTATTTTGGTTTAGTTGATTAAACTTTTGAAGTCTATCTTTATGAATTTTTTGATTGGCTGTAATTGCCTCTTTTATATCTTTTTGCCATTTCTCTCCACCTTCTAGCAAACTAGGCTGATTCTTGGCACTTTTTGGTTTTCTCTTTTTTGATTTATTAGGATTTTGTTTGCTTGAAACCCTTTTTTGCGGATTACCGTTGTTGTTTTGTTGTTGTTTGTTAGAGTTGTTACTACTCTGTTTGTCTGATCCGTTTTCTTGCATCATTCAACCTTTTATATAGTTTATGATGATTGATGACGCCTAATTGATGAGGTCTGATAGTCCCTGGCTTATCCATCTCATTTAAGAGATTTTGTGCCAACTTTTTATCATAAAAAGATGAGATATTTTTCATCCAAGTCTTTCTGGGACTCGAAAATGACAACTTTAGATACTTTTTGAATCTCTCAAAATCTTCTTTATCTTCAAAAACCCCCTGGGGTTCTTTCGGAAAATATTCTCTCTTCTTTACAATTTTCAATATAGAAGATACTACTTTGGGCCTTGGCTCAAAAGCCTCAGGCGGAACATCAAAAAGTATCTCTACATCTGCAATACTTTGAGCAAGAATAGCCAAAGAGCCAAATTCTTTCGATTCAGAAGATGAAGCAAACTTCTCTGCCACCTCTTTTTGAATCATAATAATCATACTTTTACACATACTATCTTCCAAAGCCAACAATATAATCTTTGTAGCTATATAGTATGGGAGGTTTGCAACCAAATCATAAGGAGTGTCACTCAAAGAGCCTTTTTCAAAACTCTCTAAAACATCTCCTTCTATCAGCTCTAATCTACCCTCTTTAATCTCTTTGTTAAACTCGCTGTTTAAGTAAACGCATAAGTCTCTATCGACCTCATATGCTCTTAAAGGTTTCTCTCTTAAAAGCAATCGCGTCAAATCACCTAAGCCAGGTCCAATCTCTACAAGTTTGTTGTCGTTGTTGGGCATCGCTTGGATGATTTTGTATAAGATAGTGCTGTCTTTTAAGAAATTTTGTCCAAATCTCTTCTTTGCTTCTACCAAATCTTAACCTATATTCAAAATTTCTTCATTTTATCCAAAAATTACTTATAAACATATTATTACCCTATGGGGCACTTGTCAACGGAAGTAGCCGAACGGCACTCTTTGGACTGAAACTCAAACGAAGTTTGAAGTTGAAAGGTCAAAGAAGTGCGAAGAGTGTTCGCTCCAGCGACCTCAAGGAAGTTTTTTCACTTCGTGAAAACCGCATTTGCTAACTTTGTTCGGAGGCACCTTTGGTGCCGACGGGCGCAAGAACTCTCTCGGTTACTTCCGTTCCTCCGGCACCGAAGGTATCCGGAGGAACGACTAAAGTAAGCTAATAAATTAACCGCAAGGGTAATTTATTAGCTTCTCTGATTTGTTATCTATCAATATGCATTTTGTCTATGAAATATAGTTGTAACTACTATAACCACTTTATCATTGTCAATTATATAAAATAATCTATAATTACCAATTCTATATCTAT
>CAYRRJ010000002.1:0-22631 GCA_964426645.1 uncultured Campylobacterales bacterium
ATTTTTAATAATACGACGCATTGTAGAACTGTCATCAACAACAAGTAATTTCAAATGAAATCCTTTTCTTTAATATATTTATAAATTTTAATGCTTTGATTATAACAAATTTTTGTTTATTTTTCTATGAGTGAATAAAGAAGCTTTATCTCCTGCACCCATATACTCTCATCTATAGTTTCAAGTATCATAGGTATATCATCTATCCTGCTGTCATTCATGATAAATCTGAAAGCATCAATACCCAATTTGCCTTTTCCTATAGAATCATGTCTGTCAACCCTGCTTCCAAGGTCAGGTTTGGAATCATTAAGATGCATACCCGCCAGATACTCAAATCCAATTATTGTATCAAATTTTTTCATAGTTTCTTCATAAGCTTCTTTGGTTCTTAAATCATAACCTGCCGTAAAAATGTGACAAGTATCTATGCAAACCCCCACTCTTTCCTTATCTATAGAGTTTTCAACCAAATATGCCAAGTGTTCCAATTTGTAACCTAAATTACTACCCTGACCGGCTGTATTTTCTATAACTAGCTTTACACCTTTGGTTTTTCTAAGAGTTTCATTCATAGATTCACTTATCAACTCCAAACACTCATCTTCACTTATAAGCTTAAGATGACTACCCGGATGAAAATTCAACAGTTGAAGCCCTAACTGCTCACATCTTTGTACTTCATCTATAAAGGCATTTAAAGATTTTTCTCTTTTTTGGGGATCAGGATGACCAAGATTGATAAGATAGCTATCATGAGGCAAAACATGTTTTGGTAAAATTTCTGATTTTTCCAACTCCTCTTTAAACTTTGAAATTGTCTTTTCATCTAATGGTTTTGCTACCCACTGTCTTTGATTTTTTGTAAAAAGTGCAAAAGCCCTGGCACCTATTTTTTTTGCATTTATAGGAGCATTATATACCCCTCCGCTTGCACTTACATGTGCTCCCACATACTTCATCTATATCCTTTCTATTTTTATCAAAATTTTATTCATTACATCTCTAAAATAAATACTCTTGCCTTTAATTATATAAATTATGCTGAAATCTCTGCCTGTAATTTTCTGTATAAAACCGTCAAATCTCTTTTTCAGATTCATTCCTTTATATATAGGATAACCGTTTAAAATATCATCCATTATCTTTTTATAATGCTCTTTTTTGAAAAATCTCCTGTTAAAATCCTCTCTGGTTGTACATCTACCGTTTATACATGCAAAACTTCTTGATAGCTCTATATTTAAAACTACTTTCCCGGCAGTCAGAATCTGAAGATTCTTATAATTTCCAGATTCTTTCAAAAAACCCATATCAGCTATAGCAAATTTTTCATTTTTTATAACTACTTTACATGTAACCGATTTCTCTATCTGATACTTTCCTATACATCCTGTTAAAAATAGAAGTATAAAAAAAGTATAAAAAAAACTACTTTTTGGCATTTGCAACACCTCTAAAATAAGCACCTGTTTCAGCCACGAGCATACCTGAAACTATCAATAAAGCTCCCAAAAGCTGTATAGAAGAGAATTTTTCATTGGCAAAACAGTATCCAAAAATCCCGGCACTGACAGGCTCAAAAGTAAATATAATAGCTGTTTTTGCAGGAGTAGTATATCTTTGCATAGCTGTTTGCACACCAAATGCAAAAATTGTAGCAAAAAGCACAGTAACTATAAGAGCATTTACAAACTTGGCTGTAAAACCGGAAGGTAAAAAAGAACCATCTATAAAAAGAGCCAAAACAAATGACAAAACTGCAACAGTAAAAAACTGAACTATTACCAATAAAATCACATCATACTTCTTGGAATATCTGTCGGTAAAAACTATATGAAATGCAAACATAAAAGCACAAATCAGAGAATAAAATTCTCCCGCACCAAAACCTCCAAAATCGTTAAGAGTCAAAAAGTAGAGTCCAAGACTTGCACAGACAGCTCCGAAAACTGAAAATATGGAAGCTTTTTTACCAAATACAATAAAAAGGGTGAAAGGAACTATTATGACATTAAGCCCTGTTATAAAAGCCACGGTAGAAGAGTATGTCAAAGAGAGACCAAAAGTCTGAAATGCAAAACCCAAAAACATAAAAATACCCAAGATTACTCCTGCAGACATATTCTCTTTGTTTACATGTAAGACTCTCTTATAAAAAATAAGACCCAGTATCAACGCAGAAAGTCCGAATCTCCAAAACAAAAAGATATACACAGGTACATCTCTGATAGCATCCTGAACTATAACAAAAGTCCCTCCCCATGCCAAAGCTACCAACAGAAGCAGAAAATCCGCTCCAAACTCTTTTATCTTCTTTTTTATCAAAATCTTCCTCTTAACTGTATTTACCTGATAGAAAAATACTGATTTTCAATAAATTCTGAACTGCAATATTAATATCTATTTAAAATCAATTATTTATATTTTATCCAAAAACTATTAAAAAGAAATTTACGCTATTTTTGTAAAAAAGCTCAAAGACAAATGCGGTTTCAAAGGAAATGTCATGGGTGCAAAACACAGCATTAAAGAGTGGAGAGAACTGTATAGAAAAAATCTGCTCTCTCAGGAAATCTACAAACTCTGCCCCAAAGCAGACTCTGTTTTGAAAAAAAGGATATAAAACACCTCTATCAGTTTTTAAAAACATTTGCCAATGACAGTGAAAATATTCCCTCATGTAATTAAAAAACTGATTTTTTATCCATAAACCTTTTAAAAACCATCTTTTATTTTGTATTAAAACAAATAAGTGATATAATATTTGCAAAAAGTATCTTATAAAGGATGGTGTACTTTGATAAATAAGCTGCTTGTGTCACTGTTTTGTTCCCTTTTTCTACTATCAGGTTTCCAGTTATATGCTAAAGAGATATCCAAAGAAGCGAAAATATTCAAAAAATGCGCCAAATGCCACGGAGAAAGAGGAAGACACAAGGCATTTGACAGAAGCGAAATCATCGCAGGTCAGGATGTTTCTGATTTGGTTGAAAGCATGAAATTTTACAAAGACAGCAAATTTGAAGCAAGAGGTGTAACCAAAGTAATGGCAAAATATATAAAACAACTAAGCTATAATGAAATCATAGCTTTAGCAAAATATATATCTGGACTATAAAAATGAGAGTAGCTTTTACCAAAATATGTTTTTTACTGTTTCTTGTCGTAACTTTTACAGAAGCGGGGGTAGCAAAAGGAAAACTTCTTTTTGACAAAAAATTAAGAGCCGGATGTGAAATAAGTGCCGGAGAAATGAGCAGAAAGCATACTCAAAAAGAGTGGAAAATATTGTATAAAAAAAACCTGCTTTCAGCTGAAATTTCAAGAATCTGTCCAGATGTAAAACCTATCAAGAAAAAGAAACAGCTAAAAAATCTCTATCAACTCTTTCGTACATTTGCAAAAGACAGCAAAAATATCCCTTCAGAATAATCCGAAAATACACAATTTTATCTTTTTTTGAAATATTTTAAGATTTAATCATATAACTTTAACTTCTTTTTAGAAACACCTGCTAAAATTGTAGTTTACTTAAACATGGAAAGGTTTTAATGGATAATATCATCCAAATGACAAATGTAGAAAAGTACTATGATGACTTTCATGTACTCAAAAATATCAACTTCAATGTAAAAAAAGGTGAGATAGTTGTTATATGCGGTCCCAGCGGAAGCGGAAAATCAACACTTATCAGATGTATAAACAGACTAGAAGATATAGACAGCGGAGAGATTATTGTAGATAATATGAACATCTATGACAAAAAAATAAATATAAATGCACTCCGAGCTGAAACGGGTATGTTGTTTCAACACTTTAACCTTTTTCCACACCTTACAATTTTAGAGAATATCTCCATAGCACAGACAAAAGTCAAAAAAATATCAAAAAAAGAGGCTGATGCAATATCACTTAAACTTTTAAAAAAAGTAGGGCTTGACCATAAAGCTGACGGATATCCAAATGAACTAAGCGGTGGACAAAAACAAAGAGTTGCAATAGCCAGAACCCTGGCAATGAAACCTAAAATTATTCTGTTTGATGAACCTACAAGTGCATTGGACCCGGAAATGATAGGCGGAGTTTTGGATGTTATGATAGACTTGGCACATGAAAACTATACTATAGTATGTGTTACACACGAAATGGGCTTCGCAAAAGAGGTAAGCAACAGAGTAGTTTTTATGGATGAAGGTCAGATTCTTGAGGAAGGAACACCTGAAGAATTTTTTACAAATCCACAGACAAAAAGAGCACAGAAATTCTTGCAAGAGATATTAACCCACTAATAAAAAGGAGAAAGAATGAGAAAAATTTTAGTTGCATTACTTATAATGCTAGGACTTAACGCAATGGCTGATGATATCAACCTTTGGAAAAAATCGACACTTAATGCGGTTTTACAAAGAGGTGAACTTAGAGTAGGACTTGAACCTGGCTACATGCCTTTTGAGATGAAAGACAAAAAAGGTAATATAATCGGATTTGACGTCGATATGGCAAAAGCAATGGCAAAAGCAATGGGTGTTAAGCTCAAACTTGTTCCAACTGCATGGGACGGAATCATAGCCGGTTTACTTACAGACAAATTTGATATACTTATTTCAGGTATGACTATTACCCAGGAAAGAAATCTTAAAATCAATTTTGCAAATCCTTACATCAGTGTGGGACAGACTATTTTGGCAAATAAAAAATTTGCAGGAAAAACATGGAAAGATTTGGATAAACCTGAATACACTATAGTTACAAAACTTGGAGTTACAGGAGAAATTGCAACAAGAAAAATGTTCAAACATGCAAAAATCAGAACTTTCGAAACAGAAGCTGATGCTGCACAGGAAGTACTAAACGGGAAAGCAGACGCATTTGTTTATGACAAACCTTATAATGCTATCTTTTTTGCAAACAAAGGACAAGGAAAACTTATACATATGGATCAAGACCTAACTTACGAACCACTTGGATGGGCTGTAAGAAAAGGTGATCCTGATTTTCTTAACTGGTTAAACAACTTCCTAAATCAGGCAAAACATGACGGTGTTTATGAAAGAATTTACAATAAATGGTTTAAAAGTACAAAATGGCAAAAGAAGGTAATGTAACTTGTCTAAAAAACATGTACCAATTTTAGAAAACAAGCTATTCGGCCACATTGTGGCCGTAGCTTTTTATGCACTTTTGGGATATCTGTTATTTGTAGCTTCATCAAATATGAACTATATATGGAAATGGACAAGTGTTCCAAAATACTTTGCATATGAAAAAACAACTACTCTACAAGCACCATTTGACGGTGTTGTAAAAATCAAAGGCGACTCTGTAATCATCAAAGGGCAGGATGAAACAAAAGAGTTCAAACTAGACAGCAAGTACAAGTTACTGGTTGAAGATGGTGATGAAGTTTATCAAGATGATGATATAGCCTCATATACAAAATGGGAAGCAGGACCTTTACTAAACGGTTTGATGGTAACTTTGAAGATTTCAGGAATGGCAATAACCATGGCCTTTATTTTGGCTTCATTTTTGGCATTTATGAGAATTTCAAACTATCAGTTCCTGAAAGATATAGCCACATTCTATATAGCTGTCATAAGAGGTACTCCTCTTTTGGTTCAGATATTTATCTTCTATTTTATAGTTGCTACAATATTTGATTTAGAAAGATTTTTGGCAGGTGCTATCTCTCTAGGACTCTTTTATGGAGCATATATAGCCGAAGTTCTAAGAGGTGCTATACAGTCTATAGACAAAGGTCAGTATGAAGCTGCCAAATCTTTGGGTATGAACTATGTTCAGACTATGCTGTACATTATCATGCCTCAGGCTCTAAAAAGAGCCCTTCCTACTCTTATAGGAGAAATGATAGCCTTAGTAAAAGATTCCTCTTTGGTATCCGTTATATCAATAACAGATCTTACAAAAGTTGGTAGAGAGATAGTTGCAAATACCTTCTCTCCTTTTGAAACATGGCTGATAGTAGCAGCGATGTACTTTGCTATTACATTTTCTCTATCCATACTGGGTAGAAAACTTGAAAACAGAATGAAACAACAAGGCGGAATGTAAAAATACAACTCCAACTTATTACCAATAAGTTGGAACCGCCTTTTCTTTATATATAATTACTTAATTCATTTTTTAACTCAAGAACAATTTCATGTTCTCTTCTTTGTACATAATCCACTATTTTCTTTCTAGCTATTCTCTCAGGAAAAATCTTTATACAATATCTATAAGAGTTGTCGTATTCTATTATATTCATTACTTTACCGTTAATTTTTTCACATCTGTAAGTATCCAAATCAAATGAAACATTAACATCATAACCGGCTTGCAGATTACTGCACTCTTCGCTTACAACTCCCAACCCGTTTTCAGAAAGATCAAACAGTTTTCCTTCTATCATCACTTCATCTCTCGTATTTAACATAACTTTTGCTAAAATATCAGGATAAACCCTTATATATTCTCGTTCGGCAGCAGGCATATTTAAAAGATATATAAAATTTTCTAAAACAACACTTTTACCAAGGAAATTTGTATAGGAGATATCTGCTTTGATATATTTTGAAAAATAATCATTGGTAAGAATAAATGCTTTACCATCAATCTTCATTGCAATTTCCTGAAGTTCATTTTCCAGCTTAAATGTCACTGCTCCGTCATTTATATCTACAACAAAAGCCTTACTTCTGATAGGAACTCCTTTATACAAATTCATAAAAACTATGCTCTCGCCATCTTTTTTAATTCTTTCAAACGTATCTATTATATTGTTTGAGGAGTATAAAAAACTACCGTCATTGTCAAAACCTATAAAAGAGTTGTCTTTCCATGTTACCATATTAATCAACTCTTCAAATTTTAATAAAAAATTTTCAACTTTGATTAAAGCTGTTTTACATATTTTTGCATCTATTCTTGACAGGTAGAAAAAAGCGCTCTTACTTATCAGAAAACTGAAAAAATCAGAATTTTGTCGTATCTTTGATATCAGATTTTCATCAAGAGAATTCAAATCAAATTTCTCTTTAAGGAGGTTTTTGCTGATGAAAAAGATAAGTTTTTCCTTCTCATCTAAATCCATATCCACATTACTCTCATCAAATTTTATTGTTAAAAATCCTACCAAATCATTTTGCAAATCTTTTTCTATGAAGTTTGATTCTATTTTATCCATATCCGTATCCATCATTTATTTTTTATATAATAGCAGATTTTTTTATAACTATCTAGGGTATCAAAACATTCTTTAAATCCAAACCGACCTTGGTCCCTATCCCTTTTTGGGATTCTATATGTACAAAAATACTATATTCATCGCAAAAAGCTTTGACTATACTCAATCCTATACCAAACCCCTGTTGTGAACTGTTACCCTGATAATATCTGTCAAATATCATAAAAAGTTCAGATTCACTCATACCTATACCATGATCTTTTATTATAAGATTACTTTCATCTGTATATATATCTATAGCATTATTGTTTTTATTATATTTTAATGCATTTGAAATCAGATTTCCGACAGCTTTGCTAAATCCTCTCCTGTCACAATATATTTCCAAATTACCCTCTTTTAGATTAATCTTCACTTCAGGATAAGACTCTTTAAATTTATCAATCTCATCAGCAATTGCATCACATACTCTGAATTTTTCTCTGATTTCCCTTTTTATCTCTTTTTTTATATAGTAATCAACATCTCGATAAAGTTTGTACAAATCCTCACAAGCTGACTCTATTCTTTTATATTTTTTTATTCTTTTTTCATCTTTTTCATTGATATTTAACATCTGTATATTGGCTTTTATAACAGAAAGAGGGATATTTAATTCATGCAATGTATCTTTTAGCATCATATCTAGAAACTGATTTTTTTTAAAAACCTTTGACAAAATAAGTTTTGATATATAGTAACTGCCAGAAAGCGCAAGGATTATTAAAACAGCAATATAGATAAAATAATATCTTTGTACAAAATCCGTGTTACATGTAAAGTATATAAGAAGACTAAATAACAGTATAAAAAGAAATATGACAGAGGCATTAAGGTATAGAAAAACTTTTTCACTTTTCTTCAAATCTGTACCCAATACCTCTTAAATTTGATATTCTGTCTTTTCCGAATATCTTTTTCAAATTTGTTATATATACTCTGATTGATCCGGCATTTGGCTCTTCATTTTTCCATAAATGTTCTATTATCATCTCTTTTGTGACAACTTTGCCCATATTTTCCACCAAGAGACACAACAGTTCAAAATCCTTCAGATTTATACTAAGTTCTTCACCATTTTTATAAACCCTTTTTCTGTTTTTATGTATAGAAAAAACTCCATCAACATCTATAATATCTTCCCCTTTAAGATATGAACGGGAGAGAACAGCCCTTATCCTAAAAAGCAGTTCATCCAAATCAAAAGGTTTCTTTATATAATCATCCCCGCCCAAGCTAAAACCTTTAGCCAGACTCTCTTGTTCATTGAGTGATGTTAGGAATATAGCCGGAGTCTGATCTCCAGATTCCCTGACATCTTTTAAAAATTCAAACCCTGTAATATCGGGAACTTTCACATCCAGCAGATATAAATCAAACTTGTCCTCATAGGTCAATTTAAGTGCCTCACTGCCCTTTGTTGCTATTTTTACATAATATCCACTATCAACTAAAAATTCTTCTAGAGTTTCAACCAAAAGCTCATTATCTTCCAACACAAGTATTTTATACAACACTTTTTATTCTCCATTCCAAACTTGAAGAAGCAAACATAGGAATGACATCAGCATAAGAATCAGGAACTAAAAAATTCTCTTTTTCCAAAACCACCTTCTTGACAGGGGGATTGATGCCATATATATTTACAGCATTGTCACTTACAAATTTTTGTAGATTATCCAGTTTTGAATGTTTCTCAAACAACTGTGCCAAAGCCTGAAGTGCTATAGGAGCTGTAAATACACCAGCAGCACATCCACATGACTCTTTTGCACTTACAGGATGCGGAGCAGAATCACTACCAAACATAACCTTGGAATGTGCGTTTAAAGCAACATTCAAAAGAGCTTCCCTATCTTGTGGCCTCTTTGCTATAGGTTTACAAAAGAGATGGGGCTTAAGCATCCCACCGGCAACATCATCAAGCGTAATATACAGATGATGAAGAGTTATAGTTGCAAAAAGATTTTCAAATTTATCAAGCAGAGAAACACTCTCTTTTGTTGTGATATGTTCCATAATTATCTTTAAATTTGGAAATTCTGTGGCAAGTTTAACATAGGTTTCACCAAACTCCTTTTCCCTGTCCATTACAAATCCATCACTTTCTCCATGCACCAGCAAAGGGATATTTAGTTCGCTCATAGCTTCCAGAGTATCTCTCAGCTCTTCAATATCCATACTTTTAACACCATCTTGAGAGTTGGTTGTAATCCCGGATGGATAAAGTTTTATACCTATTATATGCTCTCTGACTTTTTGTAAAAATTCATAGTTATAGCTGTTTTTAAAAAAAAGTGTCATATAGGGAGTAAATTTTTCATCTCCTACTGCGTCAAGAACCCTTTTTCTGTAATCCAAAAGAGACTCTAAAGAGACTACCGGCGGAACAAGATTCGGCATTATAACTGCACCTGCAAAGCTTTTTGCACTGAGAGGAGCAACAGTTTTCAACATATCATTATCTCTTATATGCAGATGCATATCAAGAGGAGAATTTATAGTTAAAATCATAAAACTACCTTTATTTTTGTAGCTGTATTATATCAAACCTTTCTAATATTTTGAATTAACAACTGATGTTCTGCATCACTTCTTAAGCCCATTATTTTCTTGATAATCATAAAAAATGCAAATGATATAGGAAAGATAAATAAAAGAAGTTACGACATACAACAACACATTGCCAGTAAGTACAGCCACAACATTCTTCCTTCTTACAAGACCAGCTTCCAGCATAACAAAACTAAGAACCATAAGTATGATAAGAATTGCTGAAAAAATTAAAAACTAAAGTTTTTCATCTTATCTATGGCTAGGATTTCCTTGTGCTTTGCACTCTCTGTGAGAAACCTTTGCCTTGCACTAAAACATCACTAAAGTCACTATGCATATCATATGGTGCGTAACATCAGTTAAAAAGAAAGTATCAATCGCATATGAAAGTTTAGAAGCACCCATTTGATATCCTTAATATTTTTTTGATTATTATGCTAAATACCAGGGTGCTTTTAGTGTCTATTTTTTATACATTTAATTTAAAAGATTCTTATATAGCGTCTTCGTCCTCTTCTCCTGTCCTTATTCTTACAATTTTATCAACACTACTTACAAAAATCTTACCATCTCCGATTTTACCAGTTTTAGCTGATTCTACTATAGCTGCGATTGCTCTGTCAACATCATCATTTTTAACTATAATATCTATTTTTATTTTAGGTAAAAAATCAACTACATACTCTGCTCCTCTATACAGTTCAGAATGCCCCTGCTGACGACCATATCCTTTTACCTCACTTATAGTCATACCTGTTATATCTATAGCGGTCAAAGCATCTTTGACATCTTCTAATTTGAAAGGTTTTATAATTGCTTCTATCTTTTTCATCATTCTCTCCTTGATTTTATTTTTTTTATTGTATCCTATTTTAATAAGTATATCTATAAAAAACTGCTGATATTTTAATCAATTGGCTAAAGCTTTTATAATATATATCTTTTTTAACGGTTTGTTAAATCTGCCTGTTTTTACTGATTCTATTTTTTTCACCACATCAAATCCGTCAACAACTTCCCCAAAGATAGTATGTCTTCCATTTAACCACGGTGTAGGAACTGTTGTTATAAAAAACTGACTGCCGTTTGTATTTCTACCTGCATTTGCCATAGCAAGTAAAAAGGGTCTGCTAAAAACAACATTTGGCTTAAACTCATCTTCAAACGGTCTTCCCCATATGGATGTTCCACCCATACCGCTTCCGGTAGGATCACCGCCCTGAATCATAAAGTTTTTTATAACTCTGTGAAAAATCACACCGTTATAATAACCGTTTTTGACATGTTCTCTAAAATTCTGACAAGCTTTTGGTGCAATCTTTGGATAAAGTTGCAAAGTTATATCCCCCATATTGGTTTGCAAAACAACTCTATTTTCATCTGCATTTAAAACAAGTCCGGCAAATAGAACAACAAGCAGTAAAAACTTTTTCATCTAATCTTCCTTACCGATAAGTTTCTTATTTGTAAATTTATACATTTTATTTTTCATTTTTTCAAGTATCCCCGCTTTTATAAGCTGTTTGAACATATGCACAACTGTAGGTTTACTGACTCCTACCTCATCCATAATATCTTGATACGAGCCGTGAAATATGTCATTTTCATCAAGATTGTTTATTATATATTTCAAAATCTCAATTTTTTTACCACCAATCAAAGCAGCCAAACCTTCTATAATAAAAGCACAACCTTTCAACTCTTTTTCCTGAAGTATAGGTAACATTATATTATATATGGTATTTATCAGCTCTCTTATATTGATAGGCTTCATGATAAAACCGTCAACCTTTAACTTTATAGCATCTATCAGATATTCCGTATCGGTATATGCTGTAGTAATTATGGACGGTATATTTTTATTATGCTCATTTTTAAGTTTTTTCAGCATCTCTATACCATTTAGATTTGGCATTATAATATCGGTAATTATCAAATCAATATCTCTTTCGAGAGCCAGTTTCAGACCTTCGTTTCCATCATTGGCTACCAAAATCTCTCCTACAAAATCATTTAAAATCAGCTTGGTCTGATTTTGTACAGAAACCTCATCTTCCACATATAAAATGGTGCAATCTTTTAAATCATCAAAATTCATCTTTTTTCACCTCCTCTGATAGGCAAATATATTTTCATACTGGCACATTTATCAAAAACTTCACCGGCAACAAACCTGTGTTTTTTATTACTGGCAACTATCTTCCCCTCCATCTGTTTTTCTATAATCTGTTGAGACATATAAAGTCCTATTCCTGTTCCTGATGATTTATGTTTGGTTGTAAAATATGGTTCAAACATTCTTTCTATGACTTCGGGAGCAATTCCTCCACCGTTATCTACCACTTCAACCAAAACTTCTCTGTCATCTGTTTTTGTAACAATAACTTCTATCAGTTTGGGCGTAATACTACTTTCCGAAAGAGCATCTTTTGAATTTGAGAAAAGATTTATCAAAACTTGCGAAAACTCATTTTCATAACCAAGAACATGCACATCATCATGACAGATAAGAACAATTGAAACTTCCTCTTTTTGGTAGTATTTTTCTATTATTTCGATACTATTGCTCACAGCTTTTTCTATACTGAAAAACTCTTCTTTTTTATTAGGGTTGAAAAAATTCCTAAAATCATCTATGGTTTTAGACATGCTGTTTGCCAGAACCAATCCCTCTTTCACCTGAGAATCTATAAACTCATCACTGAGTTCCGCTCCAAGCATCTTTTTTGTCTGAAAACTCTGAATTATAAGCAAAAGAGCATTTAAGGGCTGTCTCCACTGATGAGCTATATTTCCTATCATTTCACCCATTGCGGCATATCGTGACTGTCTGAACATTATCTCATCTTTTTTTCTGCTCTCCTCAACCTCTTTTTTTATCTTTATTTCAAGATTTCGGTTCAACTCCTGCAACTCTTTCGTTTTTTCATCAACCATCTTGGCAAGCTGTTCATGAAGCCTTCGAATATTTTTGAGTATAATCAAAGCTAAAAGACCTGCAAATGTTATAGTGCCGAGTGTGCCCAAGACTATCCATTCAAATGTACTTTTATAAATCATATCTGTCTTGTTCTTCCCCTCTTTCGAAGCCTCAAGATTCAGGTTTATAAGTTGAGTCAAATCTATATTCATAGAGTAAACACTGGGATATAATTCATCCTGTAAAACATTATATGCTCTGTATTTTTCATCCTTCTCCAGAAATACAAACATTTTACTCAAAATACTCTCTATATATCCTATTTTTCTTTCTATTTTGTGAATCAGTGCTTTTTCGTCATCAAATTTAACCTTTTGTCGAGTATCACTTATATTTACACCCCATGATTTAAGCAGTTTTACCAGCCAGTCCCTTTCATCTATATCAACACTGCTTTTATATTCACTCCATTCCCTTCTTGTCAAATCTTCTGCAAGCAAAATTACATCTTTACCCTGTTTAAATGTAATAAGCCCGTTTTCAATGTCTCTTAAAGTATCAAGAATATTCACTGTATATATATCTTTTAATTTTTCAAGTCTTATAACCGGTAGCATTCTTTTTGTATATAAAATATTAAAGTTGTCACTCATCCGGTTAAGGCTCATATGTGCAAAACTTCCTATAAAAAGCATTCCTGAAACCATTATAAAAAAAAGAAGACTTGTCTTTTTTGCTATTGTCATTTCATCTATACTGTACATAAACCTTTGCAAAGGATTATTTTTCATTGCTGTTCTCAATAAGAGTTTTAAATCTTCCATTTTCATATCTGCTTAGATGAACTCTGTGTAAACATCCGCATCTATGAGAAGAAGAAATCTCTTTTGAATTATTTTTTATCTCTTTTGAAAGCTTTTTCATAGCTTTTATAAAATCACTCTTTGTAAAATTATTCCCTGCATCTTTGAAAACTTCTGCAACCATCCTTGCAGCAAAATACCCTTCCAAAGAGACATATCCAAAATCATGTTCAGGATAATACTTGGACATGAGTTCCCGATATCTTATAACCTCTTTTTTCCTAGAATGCCATGGAGAAGGAACAACCTGCGAAAAAACTATATGTTTTGTTTTTTTATGCAAAGTATTTACCAAAAGTTTAGGACTTATAAATGACAAAGCCCCAAAATGTATGTTTTTTATAATTCTTCTGTTTTTTCTGGCTCTTTTTATAAATTCCGCTGCAGGCATGGTTGTAGCAACAAGAATTATAGCTTCAGGTCTTGCAAGACTTATCTCATACAGTGCATTTCCAACAGAGAGTGTATTTCTTTTGTAACTTCCCTCACCTATAACCTTCAAGTTTCTTTTGTCCAGTGCTTTTCTGACACCGCTTAAGCCACTTCTTCCATAACTGTCATTTTGATAAAATACCGCTATTCTGGTAAATTTTTTTACATTTACAAAATATTCTATCAGTTTTTCAGCTTCCTCTTCATAACTTGCTCTGGCATTTAAAATAAGAGGATTTGGAGGTATTCTCAAAAAATTTGCTCCCGAAAAAGCTCCCAAAAAAGGTTTTTTATACTTTAAAGCTATAGGAAGAATAGCCTTTGATATAGGAGTACCTACCACACCGAAAAAAGCAAAAATTTTATCTTTATTTATAAGTTTATAGGCATTTTCCACAGCTATTTTTGGTTCATACCTGTCATCTTTGTATATTATTTTAATAAATCTACCGTAAATACCACCATTATAGTTTATACTTTTAAAATATGAATTTGCACCCATCAGCATCTCTTCGCCGAGATTTTTTTTGCTTCCGGAAAAAGGTCCACTCATGCCCAGTCTGATCTCTTTGTCATTAAAACCAGGCTCAAAAGAGATAAAAGACAACATTGCCAAAAGAGATAACACTACAGTTATAATAATCTTATACATAAGTGGTATAATACCAATTACTTTTTATAAATTAACTTAAATAGTAAATTTTAATTAACTAAGTAAAGGGACATATCATATATGAAATGCCAAGTATGCAATAATGAAACAACCTTGATAAAAGATGTTGACCAAAAAGAGTATGTAGCCTGCAAAAACTGCCATATCATTCAACTAAAAAAAGAATACCATATAAATAAAAATCTTGAAAAAAAACAGTATGACTATCATAACAATAGCTTTGAAAACAAAGGTTATGTGCAAATGTTTGAAAATTTTTTGGATTTTTTTTACAAATATTTAGAAACAACAGAGTATGCACTTGATTTTGGAAGCGGACCCAACCCTGTCTTAGCCAAAATCTTAAAAAACAGAGGTTTTGAAAATGTAGATTATTTTGACAAATTCTATCAACCCAAGAAAGTATATGAAGGGAAAAAATATGATTTAATTACTTCTACAGAAGTTTTTGAACATCTTACAAATCCCAAAAGCACTCTCAATTTTTTGAAAAATCATCTTAAAAAAGATGGTATTTTGGCTGTTATGACTCTATTTCACAATAATAAATATAATGAATTTTTAAAATGGTGGTACAAAAGAGACCCCACACACATCACCTTTTATACACCTCACAGTTTTGAAGTATTGGCAGATATGTGTGGTCTTAAAGTCATACAAAGCGACAATAAAAGAATTATTATTCTAAGACTACTTTGACTTCAAAGTAGTTATGTATTTTGCAATTTCCTCTATCTCTTTCTTGTCATAATCTTTGACTTTCCCTTTCATGATACCTTTCATAGCTCCACCGTAAGTTCCTTCTTTATATCCCAATAAAGCTTTTACGATTTTATCCTTATCCCAGTTTGCTATTACCTGAGATTTGTTCAAAGCTTTTTTCTCAGCTTTGGCACCATGACAACTTTTACACTTTTTGTTATAAATTGCACCTCCGTCAACTGTAGCTGCAAACATCGAACTAACTAAAACTGTAGTTGCCAATAAGACTAATTTTTTCATTTTAAACTCCTTTTTTGTTTTGTTAAGGAAATTGTAAAACAAAAAAGTGAAGCAATTGTGTAATCTATTTTAATTTACCAAAAACTTTATATTTTTCCCAGTATTCATCTATGGCACTATCCAATTCTCTGTCTGTCAGCTTGCTTCTCTTCTTGACTCCAAATCTTTTTAAAAGAGCCTCATTTAAAACACTATCCTCCCTTTTAGGATTTTTCAAATACTCTTTTATTGCAAACTTGGTCTCTATTTCACTGCTGTATTTTAACAGATACCTATAAAAAAACTTATCTATACTAACAGGAAGCTTTTTATGGCAGGGAATACAGTTTTTAGTATATACTGAAGCTTCCAAACTAACAAACAGCAAAAAAACAACTAACCCTTTTACCATGATACACTTACCTTTGTCCACTTTTTGAATTGTGATTCTATTTTTACTTTTAGATTATACTCTTTTGAAATTTTGGAAACTATACTCAAACCTATACCAAAACCGCCTACACTCTTATCTACTCTTTCATACCTCTCAAACAGAGTATTTATCTTGTCTTTTTCTATCCCTCTTCCTGTATCTTTTATATAAAAGTATCTTTCTCTCAAAACTATCTCCACAGTACCCCTGACTCTGTTGTATTTGATAGCATTCGATATAAGATTGTCTATAAGCTTTGTTATCTTTTTTCTGTCTATAAAGAGATATACACCTTCATTCAAATCAAGATTTACAGATATTTTTTTAGTTTCAAAGAAGAGAGAAAAATACTCTATTCTCTCTTTCAACAAATTTTTCAAATCAATTTTCTCATCTTTGGAAACAACCTTTTCATCCAGAGTAAGATAAATTAAATCCTGATAAAGATTGGATATGGTTTTAGCACCTATTTTTATCCTGTTCAGTCTTTTTAGAATTTTTGGATCCAGTTTTGTATCCTCTGTTATCTCTATATTTGAAAGAATAGTATTTACAGGGGTATTTAACTCATGCGTGGTATCCTTAATAAACCTGTCAAGCAGAGATATTGCATCTCTCATAGGTCTTAATATAAGAAGCATTAGTATATATCCTATTATCAAAGAGATAATCAAAAAAAGTGTTCCGTATATAAAAAGTTCTCTGTATGTCCTTTTTTTCCATATTCCGTCATCATCTATCTCTATTACCACATATTTGGTACCCAGATAATATGACTCCGGCTCTTTTATAAAATGTATTTTGTTGCCCGTCAGATAAATATCCTCATTTAAATTCACATTTTCATTATCAAGCAAAGAAAAAATCTTTACATATGTACTGTCATAGATAGCTGATTTGTATCTTTTATCCCTGGGATAGATTCTGAGCCTGTCAAAATTTGCATGCAAATACTTCAATCCCTCTATCTGATATTTTGCCAGAGATGACATATATGCCCTTTTGTCCTTCAACATCAAATCTTTTTGAAGATTATAATACGTCAAAGATATAAAAAGAAGTATCAAGAGTACAAAAAACAGATACAAAATGAAAAAAAGGAAAAGAGTCTTTTTTTCACTCTGCCGTAAATTTATATCCCAGCTTTTTAATACTGACAATTTTATCTTTTCCTATAAGTTTTCTGAGATTTTTTATATAGGTCCTAAGTGCCAAATCACTGCTAACCTCATCATATCCCCAGAGAGTATCATAAATAACTTCATGAGATATAATCTCATTTTTTCTTTGCAGAAATAGTTTTAAGAGTTTTGATTCTTTATTCTGCAATAAAACTTTTTCTCCTCCTATAAACAGGTCATTGCTCAGAGTATCATACTCTATATCTTTTGATATTTTGATTCTCTGGGTATTTACATGTAAGAATCTTCTTTTCAAAAGAGTCTGTATCCTCAAAAGCAACTCTTTAAGTTCAAACGGCTTTTTTATATAATCATCACATCCACTTTCATAACCCTTTTCAACATCATCTATACTGTTAAGAGATGTCATAAAAACAGCAGGAACATCACTGTTTTGTTCCCTTGCCCTTTTTAACAGTTCAAATCCGTTTATTCCCGGTACATTCACATCAAGAAGATATAAATCAAATTTATTTTCATACAGCAACTCTTCGACTTCATCCGAATCATACGCAGGTGTTACATCATATCCTTTATCCTCCAAAAACTCTATTATCGTATCACTCAGATTTATATCATCTTCAAGCAGAAATATCTTTGGTTTACTCATTTTGAAACTTTTTTTAATTTTTTAAAATATATTTTTTTCTCTTTTGAATTCATATTTTTTACTCTCGATTTCAGTTCTGTTTCAAATTTGCTTCTGTTTTTTGGTGAAACATATCCCATCATAGCCAACAACTCTTCCGTACTCATAGCAGAATAGTCCACTTTTGCAAAAACCGTAACAACAAATACAACAAACAAAAAAAGTATCTTTTTCATATTTACCTCTTCTTTGGTTTATCAGATTTTATCATATTTTGTAGCCTCGTTTCCAAGCAAATAAGCTATAGGTTTTGTATCCGGATGCAAAGAGAGAGCTATCTTTAAACTCATGCTGATAGGTACTGCCAAAAACATTCCTATAGGGCCTAAAACAAATCCCCAAAAAAGTAGAGACAAAAATACGACCAAAACAGACAATCCCAAATCTTTACCAAGAAATTTGGGCTCAATTATATTCCCTATCATAACATTTACACCAAGATATATTAAAGCCACATATAAAATCATATAAAAATCCCCGCTTACCAAGACAACAATAAAAGCCGGGAAAAAGGCCAAAGCAGATCCTATAGCAGGTATAAAGTTTAATAAAAAAGCTATCAATCCGAGCAATACGGCATACTCAACCCCAAAAAAGTAAAGACCCATAGCAATCAACAAACCCGTTAAAAAGCTAAAAAAACTTTTTATAGCAAGATATCTCTGTATGTTTTTGCTAAAACTTTCCAAATACTCCTCTTTCTGAGAAGACAGATAATGAATTTTTTGTTCCCAACTCACCGTTTCAAAAAGAATAAATGCCGTTCCAAGAAAAATCAAAAAAGATTTTGATATGATTGAGCTAAATGACTTTAAAAAAATACCTGTATAATTTAAAATCTTTGAAGGATCAACTATACTGACCAAATCTTTATAATTAAAATCTATATTATAAACCTGTAATGCTTTTTCAACTTCAAAAAGAGTATGTGAAAGCTTTCTTTTATATTCCGGAATCTGGTCCAAAAAACCGTTTACAGAACTTCCCACTATATATATAAAAACCGTCAAAATCATAATTACAAAAATTATAACTAGCAAAAATGCAAAAGCCCTGTTAAAACCTATCTTCTCCAATCTGTTGATTATGGGCAGAGAAACAATGGCTATAAAAACAGAAAGCAAAAAAGGAACAACAAAACTGTTGGCTGCTTTTATACCTGCTACTATTACAACAAAAGATGCCATCATAACTAAAATTCTAAAAATATCTACTTTTTTTGTATCTTCTCTCATTTTTACCTCTTAATGCTACTATTATAGCACAATAATCACTGAAGACTAAAACAAAACCACTCCTCTATATCCAATTTTAAAATCAAACCAATCTTTAAATAAAGGGCATCTCTAAAGTAATTGTCTAAAGGTCACAACACTAAGTTTCAGCTGTATCATTTTAGATATCTCTACAACAATAAACTTAAGATAACAATAATCCTGTAAACTAAATTATCTTTTTAAAAAAGCCCTAAATTCAGGGGTTTAAGGACAATTTAACTCTTTTTTGAGATGTTACTATTTTACTCATAAGTCAAAATTATAATATTTATTATGTAGAAATCATGTAATTTAGTACAATTACTTTCCAAATTGTTTTACTATTACACTAAATACTTTATTAGGGGGAGAGAGTGTCTTATAAAATTACAAAAAAAATCGACCTTGACTCGATGGATTATCTGGTTGAAGTAGAAGCACCGGAAGTTGCTGAAAGATTCATACCGGGGCAGTTTGTTATGCTTATGACCCATGAACAGGGTGAAAGAGTTCCAATGTCCGTTATGAAAGCAGAAGATGGAAAAATTACTATGTTCATAAGAAAACTGGGCAAAACTTCTAAAAATCTTAGAGACAATTTTGATACATTTTACAATGTCATAGGACCATTGGGAAATGGTATAGAAATTAAAAAATATGGAACTATAGTTGTAGTATCCGATGCTGTCTGTGGACAGGCTGAAAACTACGCTTTTTGTCAGGCTTTAAGCAAAGTGGAAGGCAACAATATAATCTCTATGCAGACATTTCCAAATCACAAAGAGATATATCCGGAGGATGTTCTTACCAAAGAACATGTCAATACACATATAATCACAACAGAAGACGGTTCATACGGAGAGCCCGGAAGTTATCTTGACGTATTGCAAAAAATGGTTGAAGAAGACGGCTTAAAAGTGGACTATGTGCTTGGTGGAGGAAAACTTCCTACACTTAAAAAACTATCTGCGTTTTTGAAAAAACATGAAATTCCAAATGAACTGACAGTCAGACAAATGATGGTTGATGGCTCAGGAATGTGCGGAGCATGCAGACTTTATGTAAACGGAGAAATGAAACTGGCATGTATTGACGGTCCTATGTTTGATGGAAGATATGTGGATTGGGATACAGCCATAAAAAGATATGGTATGTTTAAAAGAGAAGAAAGGGTAGCAGATTTAGATTATCAGTGTCAGCAAAAAGGAGGGTGTCAGTCATGGCAAAAATAAGACCTAGAGTTCCGATGAGAGAGCAGACTCCATTAACAAGAGCTCACAATTTTCAATCAGTTCCTTACGGATACTCAGAGGATGAGGCAGTAGAAGAAGCAACAAGATGTATTCAATGTAGAAAACCTTTATGTGAACCTGCCTGTCCGGTAACAATTAGCATAAAAGAGATGAATCTCCTCATATCAAAAAGGAAATTTAAAGAAGCATATCTTTTGGTAAAAGAAGACAACTTTTTCCCTGCTTGTTCAGGTAGAGTATGTCCTCAGGAAAAACAGTGTGAAGGTGCATGTATTCTGGAGAAACAGGATGAACCTATTGCTATAGGTAAACTTGAAGCCTTTATTGCTGACTGGGGAAGAGAACATGAAATTGAGGTTGAAAAAACCATTCAGGAAAACAGTGCCAAAAAAATAGCAATAGTAGGTTCAGGTCCTGCAGGACTCGCATGTGCTGCAGAATGTAGAAAATTCGGGTATGATGTAACTATTTTTGAAACTCTCCACAAAGCAGGTGGTGTCTTGAGATACGGAATTCCTGAGTTCAGACTTCCAAAAGATATAGTTGATGATGAAATCAAAAAACTGGAAGAAGCAGGTGTCAAAATCGAACTCAATCATACAGTCGGACAAAATATCACTTTTGATGAGTTAAAAGCAAATTATGATGCTGTATTTTTGGGTGTTGGAGCCGGAGCTCCGAAATTTATGGGAATAGAGGGTGAAAATCTTGATGATGTTTACTCTTCTAACGAATTTCTAATCCGTGCAAACCTCATGAAAGCATATAAATTCCCTGAATGGGATACTCCTATAGATGTCGGTAAAAAAGTAGCTGTTATCGGTGCCGGTAATGTTGCCATGGACGCTGCCAGAACTGCTTTAAGACTGGGAGCGGGAGAAGTCCACATTATCTACAGAAGAACAAGAAAAAAAGCCCCTGCAAGAGCCGAGGAGATAAAACACGCACTTGAAGAAGGAATCATCTTTGATGAACTCGTTAATCCTGTAAGATTTATAGGTGATGACAAAGGCTTTGTTATGGCAATGGAACTTGTCAGAATGGAGCTTGTTTCCGAAGGTGGAGATGTAGGCAGAATGAGACCTACTCCTATAGAGGGAAGTAACTTTATCATGCAAGTTGATACTGTAATAGAAGCTTTGGGAACCGTGCCAAACAGACTCTTCCTCTCCAGAGCACCTGATATAAAAACTGATGAAAGAGGCGTAATCATAGTAGATGAAAACTATATGACAAGCGTTGAAGGTATCTTTGCAGGTGGTGATGCAAGTAGTGGAGCTGCCACTGTTATCAAAGCATTGGGTGAAGGAAAAGAAGCTGCAAGAAAAATACACACATATCTAAGCACAAAATAAACATCTTAGTGAGGAGGTTACTCCTCACTTTTATCTTACTCTTCTTTTGAATCCGGAAGGATTATTGCTATACCGATAAGTAAAACAGCAATTCCTCCTGCTACATATAAAGAAGAAATACCATCCAAAATTGCATGATATTTTTTTATTCCTGTATCTGCAAGAGTTGCCTTTCCTCCAAAAATCTTTTCAAAAAGCATTCCGCCTTTTAATCCTCCGTACATAAGCATAAATACAAATGCACCTGCCAAGCCTCCCAAAATAAAAACCAAAGCATCTTTTCTTCCGGCACCTGCTCCAACAACACTGGTCCCCGGACAAAAACCAGAAACTGCCCATCCTGCCCCAAATATCAAACCACCTACTATAACACCGACATAAGCTGTTTTTACGCTAAAATGCGGACTTATTATACCGATTGCCGATAAGAAAAACAGTAACAGACTGCTAAGGCCTATAGCCAAAAGAATAACCTTAACAAGATGAAAATCTTTCAATCTTAACATATTGATAATTCTGTGAGGATTTGCTGCACCCGATTTTTGTAGAACGAAACCAAACAATAAGCCAAAAATCAATGCCAATATAACAGAACTCATAACTATCTCCTCTCTCTAAAGAGTATCATGGCAACAGGGACTGCCGCTAAAAAAGTTGCAAAAGCAAAAAGATATCCGCTTATAGATGTCTGCATCATACCGCTCATCATATGACCACTGGAACAGCCTCCGGCCATTCTGGCACCAAAAAGCACCAAAAATCCTCCTGTAAATACAAATATATACCTTTTGAGATGACTCTCTCCCATAGTTTGCTTCCAAATTTTGGGGATAACTCTCTCCTCCTTGGAT
>CAYRRJ010000003.1:0-22232 GCA_964426645.1 uncultured Campylobacterales bacterium
ATAAAAGTAATATTTTTCCCATTCTTTTCAACCATATAGGCTCCAACATGCTGTGTAATTCCACCGGCTTCTTTATCTGCTATTTTAGAGTTTCTTATATAATCAAGAAGTGAAGTTTTTCCATGGTCAACATGTCCCATAATGGTAATAACAGGTATTTTCTCAACAAGATTGTCATCATCATTGTCATCTTTTTCATACTCTTTCATATAGTCAAAATCTTCTTGTTCATCTATGGTTTTTACAGAAATATTGAAAGAATCAGCCAATATTTCTATGGAATCTTTATCCAAGAAATCATTTTTAGTAACCATTACACCCAGGTTAAACAACTCTTTTATGACATCACCAACAGAAACATTTAACTTCTCGGCAAACTCATAAACTCTGATATCCTCCGGAATCTCTATAGATGTAGCCATCTGAGTGGTTTTTTCTTCAGGTTTTTTTCTTCTTCTTTTCTTAGTTTGTCGTTTTATACCTTGATTTAAAAAATTTGATTTTTTAGTTGTCTTTATCTGAGACGGATCTATTTTTTTCTTTCTTACTTCTTCTTTCTCTTTTTCAACACTAAAATCAGGTAAAATAACCATTTCCGATTCAATCTCTGATGAGATATCTTTCATTTGAATATCAAGTTCTATATCAAGTTTCTGGGATGAACTTTTTGGAGCAGGAGCTTTTTTTGTTTTCTTTTTCTTTTTTGGAGTATCTCCGGCACTGCCAAATACAGACTCCATAGTAGCAGTTTTTTTAATACTTGCATACGGAGATTTCAATGCAGATTTTACATCTTCATCATTAAAAAGAGCTTCCGCAGGTTTCGGTTCAGGAGCTCTTCTCTTTTTCTTTACTATAACAAGACCTCTTCTTTTTCTAACATTTGCAGAAAGGGAAACTTTTTCCTCTTTTTTAGGCTCATCTTTTACTTCGGATTCTTTTTCTACCTTCTCAGCCTTCTTTTCCTCTTTTGTATCTATAACTTCAGATATCTCTTTAGGCTCTGATTTAACTGTTGCTACTTCTTTTGTATTTTCCGGTTTTTTTTCTTCTTTGGAAACCTCTTTTGTTTTTACACTCTTTTTCTCAGAAACCTCTTCTTTTTTCGAACTTTTACTTCTTCTTTTTTTCTCTTTAGGAGTTACATCATTGTTTTGTGACTTTTGTTCAACTTTGGGAGCTGCTATCTCTCCTGTCAAAATAAAATTCATCAAATTTTCTGCTTCTTCGGGACTAACGGCACTGGAAGCTGCCTTTACTGTAAGACCTATCTCTGATGCTTTTTCTACGACATCTTTACTTTTAATCCCTAATTCTTTTGCTATCTCGTGTATACGAACCTTATCCATTCTCGCCTAACTCCTTCAATATTTTGCCAAAATCTGCTATATTTTTGTAATCTATTTTGAGTCTGTTACCCAAAATTTTATTTAATTTTTTTTCGTCTGTATGAATACAGTTTTTACATATATAAAAACTTCTGCCCCTGTTTGTAAAATTTACAATTTTTCCTTTTATCTCTTGAAAACGATATAAATTTTTCTGAGGAAATCTATCTCTACAGACTATACACATCCGCACAGGCTTGTTCAAACTTTCTATTATATCAGAATTTATCTGTTTTTTCACTTTATTATTTTTCATAAATTATTTATCTATGGTATATCCGTTATTATCCAGATTAAATACCTCAATCCTAAATCTGCCAAAATTCTTTTTTAAAGCCTCTTTGATTTTGGAAGCATCCTTGTTGTAACAAAGAGTAAAGAAAGATGAACCGCTGCCAGAGAGTGTACTCATCAAAGCACCATTTTCCAATGCTGTTTTTCTGACACATTCCAATTCAGGCATTGCTGAAATTCTTATTTTTTCATGCATCATATCTTTTGAAGCAATTTGAAGCATATCCCAATTTTCACTGAAAAAAGCAGAACTTAAAAATGAAGCATGTGCCAAGTTAAAAACAGTGTTTTTAATAGAAAAATTTTTAGGAAGTTTTGTTCTTGAGTGTGAAGTTGACATGGCTCTGTCAGGAATAGTCATAACAACTTTCAGACTAGAAGGAAGTTCTTTTTTTATAGCATAAACTTTATTCTCCTCTACTACAGAACTTACAAATCCTCCATATACGGCAGGAGCTATGTTGTCCGGATGTGACTCATATACCAAAGCCCTGTCTAAAACATTTTGCTTAGAAGATACGATATCAGCCATCTCATAGGCACTGGCTATTGCACTTATAATAACAGCTGAACTACTACCCAATCCTCTGGAAAAAGGTATGTTGTTATTAAATTCAAATCTGAAAGTATTCTTTTCTCCTGTCAACTCTTTATAAATATCATTAAAAATAGAAACAAAAAGATTATTTTTTTTCAAATTGGACCTATTTGACCCCTCTCCTTTTATAGAGACTGAATGAAATGTTGATTTTTTTATAACAACTTCGTTATATAAGGCAATAGCCAATCCCAATGCATCAAAACCCGGACCGAGATTTGCACTTGTAGCTGGAACTCTTATTTTCAAAAATATACCCTTTTTATGATATTTTATACTGCAGGCAACACATACAGCGGTTCATTTGAATCAGAAAAAATCTCTTTTTCCAATATCTTTGGCAACTTAAATTTCTGCTCTATTTCATCATTAAATATTTTGGTGGTTATTTTACCATCTTCTTCCACAAAATAGACTTTTTTAAGTGCCCTGATAGGAAGATTTCCGTTAAATGAAAATCCGTTGCAGGCGAACAACCCTACTTCTAAAGTACTGCTTAAAGTTTTTAGAAATATATAAGCTATCTTGATAGCCATAAAACTACCGGGCCCCCTGGCATAAAAAAGATTTTTTACATCATATTTATTCAAAATATCTGCAAAAACAACAGGAAGTTCATCACTGGTATGTCCGTCTCTTTCATAACTCTCAATCAATAAACCATCTTTATAGACACCTACCAGCAACGGTGAAGAGAGAGCTATCGTCAATACATCAACTTTTATGCAAAAACCTTTTGAATTTCTAAATCTTTTTGATTCTCTTTTGAGAGTATTTTCACTTCATAGTTATGAGGGTCTTTCAAAATCTCTTTTGTCAGTTTATGATTCAGATTATGACTTCCGGCAAAAGACTCATAATTTCCCAAAATAGGCATCTCCAAAAGTGACAAATCACCTATTGCATCTAAAATCTTATGCCTTACAAATTCATCGGGATATCTTAAGCCCTCAGGATTTAAAATCTTGCTGTCATCCAAAACCACAGCATTCTCCAAAGAACCTCCTAAAGCCAGACCTCTGCTTCTTAGATACTGCACATCCTTCAAAAAACCAAATGTTCTGGCTTTTGAAATCTCTTCTATAAAGGATTTCTTACCAAATTCAAATTTGTAACTCTGCCTCGCTATTACAGGATGATTGAAATCTATCGTAAAATCATAGGTCGGTTTTAAAGAGGGAGTTACTTTGGCATATTTGTTACCTTCTGAAACACAAATCTCTTTTTTAATTATCATAAATCTTCTGTTTTCATCCAGTTTTCTTATACCGGCTTCATCCAACATCATACAAAAACTGGCACTGCTACCGTCCATAACAGGTACTTCTGCACTGTCAACTATGATTTTTATATTATCAACACCATATGAATATACGGCTGAAAGGAGATGTTCTATGGTAGAGATATAGTGTTCTCCCTTACCTATAACTGTAGCCATCTGTGTATTTACAACATTTTCAGGTGTTGCTTTTACCTCAAGTCCTACATCACTTCTTTGAAATACAATTCCACTATCAGCTTCAAGAGGTTCTAAAATGATTTTTACAGGCTCACCCTTGTGAAGTCCTATACCCACACTCTCTACCCTGTTTAAAATCGTAGCCTGCCTCATTTATACTCACTTGTCATATCTTATCTGCCTTTAAACCGTCTTTGTCAAAACTGAGTCTGCAAAGTTCATTCTCTTCCACCAAATCTCTGTTTATTATCTCTCCGTTAAATACCAATACCCCTTTGGAAGAGATTCCTTTCAGTATTACAAATTCACCGTCACACTGAACAAATCCGTCTATTATACCATATATGGTTACATTTTCATCACAAAACAGTTTTGCACCACTGTTAATTCTTCCAAAAACAACTACACTAACATCTTCTTTTATCTCTTCTCCGGAGCGAATCGGCCTATTAAAAATTTTTATCTTCTCTTTTCTATTTTTAGATTTTTTTTCACTCTTTGATATCTCCTTCATCTCTTCAAAATCAGCCTGTACTCTTTTTGGCTCCTGAAAAGAAAAGTTTTTCACACTTGAGAGTTTTAGTGTACATCCGCTTATATCTTTGGCGCATATCCCCAAACTCTTTACATGTAAAAGAATTTCATTACTAATCTTCCCATCCATAAGCAAAAAGAATTCCCTAAGCAAAGGAGCATTTTTATCCAAAAACTCTATAAAACTCTTTTCATCATCAACGATGGCATGAAATACTCTGAGATTTTTCTGTTTTATCTGCATATTATTTTCTGTCTATAATCTTTTTAGCAGATTTTATAATATCAAATATACTCTCTTTCATCCACTTTTTATCCATCCACTCTTCAGGTCTAACCTCAACCCCTTGAAGAAGTATCCCAAAATGAAGATGATCTCCCAAAGCCAATCCTGTAGTACCTGTTTTGGCTATAACCTGATTTGGTTTTACAGTCTCGCCTGTAGCAGTAAGAAAACTTGAACAGTGTCCATATAAAGAGTAAATACCCAAACCGTGATATATAATTAAGTTATTACCGTAAATACCGTTCAAATCCGCGAAAACAACTTTACCCCTGTTTTGGGTTTTTATCTTGGCTCCTGCAGTACTGGCCAAATCCAATCCAAGATGATAAGATTCACTGATTAGATTTCCTTTGTAATAATAATATCTATGATCTCCGAAACTGGCAACGGCTGCAGCATTTTTCAAGGGATAAAAAGGTGTGATTCTAAAATCTCTAATGATATGAGTATCTGTTTTTGATGTAATCTTCTCAATCAGATTTTCATTTTCTTTTCTCATGGTTTCATTAACGATTTTAAATTTTTCTATTTTTGAACTGTTGGTAAATTCCGGTTTGAACTCTTCCACCAAATCACTTATTTTACCATCAAGAAAATTATCTTTCAGAGTTATTTTTGAAAGTTTGTATTTTTTATTTTTTAAATAAAGTCTTATTTTACTTTTTGAAATATTTCCGGCACTGTCTTTTGCTATGATTGTCGCTTTAAACCTTTTTTCACTGCTTGGCCATGCAACAAGAGAGATATAGTAATCATCCTTGTAAAAAGGAGTTGGATAAAACTTTTTACCGTAATTAGTTTCTATATACAATTCTTTAAGATTTGTATCTTTGGCTTTAAAAACAACAGTGGCAACACCTCCTTTTATAATCTTATAGGAGTTATTTACTATATACAGTTCCGGCTTTTTTCTGTCAATCTTGATAATAACCTCTTTTATGGCACTATTCCCGGATAAAAAGTTCCACTTACTGGTATCTACTGCTTCAATGCTAAGTTTAAATCTCCTTTTTGTACTTACAAAACCTGTCCTAGGAAATTTGATTTCCAAATCTAAATTTTTCTGAGAGTTTTGATACAACTGTTTTGAGAGTAAAATAGAATTTTTACCGTCACTCAATCTTATGCGTACAAATTTTATACCACTATCATCTTTTATATTTAGATTAAGAGGCTTCTTCAGATTCCAATCTATCTTGTTTGCTATATTAATCTTTGGTGCATTTCTCTCAAACATCACAGAATTATAAAGATACCCCATAGCTGCTACTATCACTATGAGAACCACCAGTATAACTATACCTGCCGAACCTTTTTTTTCTCTCATTATATAATTTCCTTTACTTTTTCAATTATCTCTTTTTTCAAATC
Organism: uncultured Campylobacterales bacterium; assembly: GCA_964426645.1. Lineage (GTDB taxonomy): Bacteria > Campylobacterota > Campylobacteria > Campylobacterales > Sulfurospirillaceae > CAYRRJ01. The sequence goes on from CAYRRJ010000003.1 coordinate 5,931, forward strand.
TTTCTCTTCCACTTTTTTATCTACTTCAAATCCTGCTGCATTTGGATGTCCTCCACCTTCAAACTCCAAAGCAACTTTCAAAACATTTACACTCTCTTTGCTTCTCAAAGAAACTTTTTTTGTACCGTCTTTTTTCTGTGTTATCATGACAGCTACTTTTACATTTGCAATATCCAGCAACAAAGCAGCCATGTTTTTGGTATCATCCACTCTGGCACCGCTTCTTTCAAAAGCCTCTTTGGGTAAATATATATAAGAAACTGTAGCATTGTTTAAAAGCTCAAATTCATTATAGATATATCCCAAAAGCCTGATTTTGGACAAAGACTCCTCTCCTTTTAGCTTTAAAGCTGTCTTATATGGAGAAACCCCGAAAGAAACAAGCTTTGAACATATGTCAAACGTTTTTGAATCTACCCTGGGATATCTAAAAAATCCGCTATCTTCGGCTATAGATGCATACAGACATTCCGCAGCATCCTTCGAAATATGAAGAGAATTATACTCTAAAATATTAAATACAATTTCACCCGTACTTGCAAATTTGTCTTCTACTATATTTAAATCACCAAAATTGCTGTTTGAGAGGTGATGGTCTATATTTACAAGTTTGTAACTACCATCGGATATCCCCATTCTGCCAAAATCAGCACAGTCACAACTTATAACCAAATCAAATCTTTTTGGCAAAATGTTTTTTATCCTATTAAAATTTGGTAAAAAGCCATAAACCGGAGGCAAATCTTCTGTTGCGTTATACAGATATACTCTCTTTCTCTCTCTTTTTAAGACATCATACAATGCCAAAACCGAACCTAGAGTATCACCATCGGGATTTTTATGAGAAACAAGTAAAATATAATTATAACTGGAGGCTATATTCCAAAACTCTTTGTAAACAGTATCTTTCATATTATGGATTATACTTAATTTTAGTTAAATTTTCTCTTTGATGTCTTATAGACAAATGCTAAAACTTCAGCTACAGCTTTATAAAGGCTCTCCGGTATCAAGTCATCTATTTCACATTTTTTATACAGTTCTCTGGCTAAAGGAGGATTTTCTACTATCTGTATATCATATTTTCTGCCAATCTCTTTTATTTTCAAAGCCAAATGATCTATCCCTTTTGCTATTACCTTGGGAGCGTCTTCTTTATCTTTGTTGTACCTTATGGCAACAGCATAATGAGTAGGATTGGTTATAATTACATCGGCATTTGGAATTTCCTGCATCATTCTTTTTTTTGTCATTTCCATCTGTATTTTTCTAATTCTTGCCTTTATCTGAGGATCTCCTTCCATCTGTTTATATTCATCTTTAATCTCCTGTTTACTCATTCTTAAATCCTTGAAATAGTTATATCTCACAAAGAAAAGATCAAACAGAGCCAAAAACAGAAAAAGTACCAACATGACAGAACCTAATAAAATAGCTTTTTCATGAAGCCATGCAAGTTGCTTGAATATGGAAAGATATACAACGCTTGGCAACTCTTTGGTAAAATCAAACAAAAAATAATAGGCAAGAAGAAGAACCAAACCGACTTTTAGAACAACTTTTAAAGTTTCTATCATTTTTTTGACAGAGAGAAGATTCTTTATCCCTTTTATAGGATTTAACTTATTTAAATCAGGTGTCAAAGGTTTTGTGCTAAACAGAAAACCAAACTGCATAACTCCTGCTAATATACCTGATATAGCAATGATAATTGCAAGAGGAATCACGATAATAATAATTTCTTTAAATGTCATAATAGTAATTTGAAATACCAGATTTTTTGTTAACTCAATTCCTATAAAAGACTGATAATATCTATATAACTCAAGAATATGTTTTTGCATAAAACCAAATAGAGCCAATAGAGCAAAAATAGCCACAACAAGTGTAACAAAACTACTGGTATCCTGACTTTTGGGAACATTTCCATCTTTTCTGGCATCTTCAATCTTTTTAGAGGTGGGTTCTTCCGTTTTTTCCTGATCGTCAGCCATTTACTCTCTACTCTTTATGTATAATCTTCATAGAAAAATCCAACCATCTTGCCTGATGTATAAGACTTCCGCTACTTATCGCATCTACTCCGGTCTGCACATACTCTTTTATATTGCTTTTGGTTACATTACCACTTGCTTCTATAAGAATATGAGGATAATTTTCTTGCTTAAACTCTACAACTTCTTTTATATCATCTATCCTCATATTGTCACACATTATCATATCTGCTCCACATCCCATAGCAAACTTGGCAAACTCTACATCTTCACACTCTATCTCTATCTTACTGGTATAAGGCAGTTTTTCTCTGGCACTTTTAATAAAAAATTTCAAATCATCAATTGTTTTCAAATGGGTATCTTTAAGCATCAAACAATCATCCAAACCCATCCTGTGATTGTTTCCTCCCCCACATCTAACAGAATATTTTTCAAAAATTCTTAAAAGTGGTCTCGTTTTCCTTGTATCCAACAGTTTCACATCACTGCCTTTTATCTCTTTTACAAAGGAGTTGGTGTTTGTAGCTATTCCACTTGCATGTTGCAAAAGATTAAGTATAGTCCTTTCACACATTAAAAGTCTTTTGGACTTTCCTTTCAGAGTAGCTATCTTATCCCCCTCTTTTATAACCATACCATCTTTTATATGAAATTTTATATCAATATTTTCTATTTTACACAAAGCTTTGGCATAAACAACACCTGCCAATATACCTTCTTGTTTTGCTATAATTTTTGCAGTGGCTTTTTTATTATTTCCTACAAGGTAGAAGAGATCTCCTCTTCCGATATCCTCTTGCAAAGCACTTTTAACAAACTTTTTTATCATTTTACTGTCCCCTTTTTACCAAGCAAAGCTCGGTAAAAATTCCTCGCGACTAAAGCACGAGCTACCGCTCTGTAATCTCATTTTACTGTCCCCTTTTTACCAAGCAAAGCTCGGTAAAAATTATTTCTATTTTCACTACTACACCTCAAACATTCTATTTAATGCTTTGTATGACCACTCTCTGACATCTTCATCTATTGTTATCTCATTTTCAAATTTTTTGTCCCTTATAGAAATGAGAGTATTATATAAATCTTCCAAAGTAGTCTCATTCATTGTGGGACATTCCGGCTTGGTTGAAGAAAGAACATACGTATTTTTTGCTCTCAGTCTGTTTACCATGTTAAATTCTGTTCCTATTGCAACTTTCTGCTCCAAGGGAAGATTTTTTACAAACTCTATAATCTGGGAAGTTGAACCGACGAAATCAGAATTATTACAAATCTCTACCGGACATTCAGGATGTGAAGCTATCAAGATTCCTGGATATTTTTTTCTGTAAAACTCTATATCTTCCAATTCAAAAAGCTGATGAACGGAACAAAAACCGTTATAACATATGATGTCCGCCTTTTTCGGATCAGTTCCGTCACCTATAACACAACTCTTTAATCCCATATTTTTTGCAATATTCTGTCCTAGACAACGATCAGGCACAAAGAGGATTTTTTTACCGCTCTCCAAAGCTTTTGTTATAATTTTTTTTGCATTTGAACTCGTACATACATACCCTCCCATTTGACCAACTCTCGCTTTTACTTCGGCTGAAGAGTTTATGTAAGTAACCGGCATTATTTCATCTTTTGTTATCCCCGATTCTTCAATGATTTTTACATTTTTGTCATAAAACTCGACATCAATCATCCTTGCCATTGCACAACATGCAACTTTCGGCATAAACACTCTTTTTTCCGGAGCCAAAATTTTAACACTCTGTCCCATAAAAGCGACTCCACAAAAAATCAAATACGGTTTTTCATCTTTCGCCGCCCACTGTGCAAGCTGTAGTGAATCACCTCCATAATCCGCCATTTCAAAAACTTCATCTTTTTGATAAAAGTGGGCAACAATGCTTACATCGAGTTCATTTTTCAGTTTAAGAATCTCATCTTTTAATTTACTCAAAATCAAGTCCTTAATTATTTTTGGTGATTATAGCAAAAGCTTGATTAAATTAAATTCTTGATACAATAGTATTTCATTTTTTTAAAAGGATTAAAAGTGGATATCTTTTTCAATACAAATATACAGCTCTATATAATAGCCTATTTAGTAGGAAGCATTCCTTTCGGACTTATTCTCTCCAAAAAATTTACAGATATAAATATAACCGAAGTAGGAAGTGGCAGTATAGGTGCTACAAATGTTTTAAGGGCTTTAAAAGAAAAAGATCCAAAACTAGCAAAAAAACTGGCTGCTGCCACCCTGCTATTAGACGCATTAAAGGGACTCTCTGTTTTGGTAGTTGCAAAACTCATGGGAGCAGATGAAGCAACACTTTGGGCAATAGCAATTTTAAGTGTGGTTGGACACTGCTATTCCATATTTTTGAAATTTGAGGGTGGAAAAGGGGTGGCAACAGGTATGGGAGTCTTCCTGTTTATGCTGCCGATTGAAACTGTGATTGCTTTGATAGTCTGGTTTATAAGTGCAAAAACCATCAAAATCTCTTCCGTATCATCTCTAAGTGCTGTTTTGGCTTTGGTTATAGCATCATTTGTCATCAACCCACAAATACCCGAAATAAAAACTCATGCACCGGTACTTATAATATCTTTTATTATTTTTTACAAACATATTCCCAATATAATCCGAGTGATAAGAGGTGAGGAAAAAAGAGTAGTATAATGGAAATATTTATAAAAAACTTTACAATAAAAACTATCATAGGTATCCTGCCCCAAGAGAGGATAACCCCTCAAAATGTAAAAATGAATATTAAAATAAACTACAAATATAAAAAAGACAGATATTTGGATTATGCACTTGTATCCAACCTGATTGAAAACACTTTTTACGAAAAAAAATTTATGCTTTTGGAAGATGCCGCCATATATATATGCAATATTTTAAAAGAAAAATTTACCAATATCAAAAAGATAAAAATCAAATTGTCAAAACCCGATATTTTAGACAACTGTACAGTAGGAGTAAATTTTACAAAGACATATAAAAACAACTGATAAGTATCTTTGGACTTAGATATCCTTTCTTCTTCATATCTTATAGTATATTAATAAAGTGTGCAAATAATTAAATTTTTATTAAAAAAACTTTAAATTTAGCTAAAATTATGTTATAATCTCGCTTAAATTTTAAATGACAAAGGAATACTGATGCGAATTTTAATCGTAGAAGATGAAGTTACTCTGAACAAAACTATTGCAGAGGGCTTACAAGAGTTTGGATATCAAACAGACAGCTCTGAAAACTTTAAAGATGCAGAGTACTATATAGGAATCAGAAATTACGATTTAGTTTTGGCTGATTGGATGCTTCCGGACGGAGACGGTGTTGATTTGGTAAGTATAATAAAACAAAAATCACCAAGAACAGCTGCTGTTATAATCTCTGCCAAAGATGATAAAGAGAGTGAAATAAAAGCTTTAAAAGCAGGTGCTGACGACTATATAAAGAAGCCTTTTGATTTTGATATTTTAGTAGCAAGAATAGAAGCCAGATTAAGATTTGGAGGAACAAGTGTTATTAAAATAGATGATTTAGTAATTGACCCTGACGAGGAAAAAATTACTTACAAATCACAAGAAATTGAATTAAAGGGAAAACCTTTTGAAGTTCTTACACATCTTGCCAGACACAGTGACCAAATTGTTTCAAAAGAACAACTTCTTGATGCAATCTGGGAAGAGCCAGAGCTTGTTACTCCAAATGTTATAGAAGTTGCCATTAACCAAATTCGCCAAAAGATGGATAAACCATTGGAAATCTCAACTATTGAGACGGTAAGGCGAAGAGGTTATAGGTTTTGTTTTCCAAAAAAAGTATAAGAAACAGCTTTATATTACAATTAGTCGCTGCCTTGGCAGTACTAATTGTAATTTTTTCAGTCATTTTATTTAATTACATTAAAATTTCAATATATGAAGACTTAACAAAAAATCTGAAGGATGAAGCTGCTATTGTTGCAGTAGCAAAATCTTCCGATATAAATGAACTCGGTAATGATATATTTAACAACTCTATAAATTCTTCGGTTAAAAATACTAAAATAGTTGCAAGGACAGATATAGAAAACAAAATTACATTTGAACACTCATCCAAGCACGGACAACACTATTTAACCATATACTATCCTTATCTGCCCAAAAAAGCTCTATTTATAACAATAACAAAAAATATATCAGATACAGACAAACTGTTGGATAAAATATTGACAAATATTTTGATGATAAATTTTATAACTATTTTTCTAATAGTTTTCTACGCACTGTTTCTCTCAAGAATGCTATTGGTACCTGTTAAATCACTTACAATCAAACTTGCAAGTATGAATGAAAGCTTTTTACAAACCATCGAACCAAAAAAACTCCCTGAAGAGTTTGAACCATTGGGTGAGAGCATTAACAGACTGGTTGAAAGAATTCAAACATTTGTAAAATATCAAAAAGAGTTGTTTATAGGTACTGCACATGAACTGAAAACTCCTCTTGCTGTTATGAAAACAAAAAATGAAGTAACTTTGATAAAACCAAGAGATACACAAAAATATATAGATACTATAAAAAGCAATAACCAAACCATAGATGAAATGAGTAAGATGATAAGTAATATACTCGAAATTGGCAGACAGGAAGGAGCTCAGTTTGAAGAGCCTGTAAAAATGGATCTGATAAAATTTTTAAATGAAAAAATAAATAATTTCAGAATTTTGGCAAACCAGGAAGAAAAAAGTATAAAAAGTGATATCTCACCAAACAAATACATTATAAAAACCCAACCTACACTCTTGATACATATACTGCAAAACTTTGTACAAAATGCTATCAAATTTACTCCTGTAGGAAAAAATATATATATCAAAGGATATCTGAAAGACGACGGATACTATATAGATATAATAGATGAGGGAGAAGGTATAGATGAAAAGCTTGATCTGTTTGCTCCATTTAAAAGGTTTGGAAACAAACAGGGAGCAGGACTTGGACTTTTCCTTGCAAAAGGTGCTGCAAATGCAATAGGAGCAAAGATTTCCATTAAAAACAGAAAAGACAAAAAAGGTGCAATCGCCACTTTAATTATCCCTATTACAAAAAAAAGCTCAAAATAGTTACAAAATAACGATATTTAAATTTTATCAAAGTATTTTTAGTGTATAAGATTAAAAAAATTTTGAGGAATAAAAATGTCATTACTAATAACAGATGAATGTATAGCATGTGATGCGTGTAGAGATGAGTGTCCAAACAGTGCTATAGAAGAATCAGATCCTATATATATAATAGACCCTGATATATGTACAGAATGCGTAGGCCACTATGATGAACCGGCATGTATCTCTGTCTGCCCGGTTGACTGTATTATACCGGATTCGGATAATGTGGAGAGTATTGAAGAATTAAAATTAAAATTTAAACAGTTAAACAGTGAAGATTAGAGTTGGCTAAAAGGACAGCTGTCATAGACATTGGTTCAAACTCTGCCAGAATGGTTGTATTTGAAAAAAGCAGCCATTTGGCCTTTCACCTTATAAAGGAGGTAAAAAGCAGAGTTAGAATAGGTGAAGGTGCTTATGAAAACAATGGTATCTTGCAAGAGTTACCTATGCAAAGAGCCTATAAGACTATTGAAAGTTTCAAACATATAATAAATACCTTAAAATGTAAAAAAATTCTTTGTGTTGCTACTTCAGCTTTGAGAGATGCTCCCAATTCTTCGGTATTTATAAAAAAGATAAAAAACAACCTTGATATACATATAAAAATTATAGATGGAAACAAAGAAGCATATCTTGGTGCCGTTGCGGCTATTAATCATCTTATGCCTCTTTACAATGCAACTACCCTTGATATAGGGGGAGGCTCCAGCGAGCTGGCACTTATCAAAAACGGTAAAATAACAGATACCATATCATTAAATATAGGCACTGTCAGATTGAAAGAACTTTTTTTGGATAAAAAAGCATCAAAAGATAAAATATACAGTTATATAGATTCAAAATTAAAAAATATACCAGAGAGTTTTAAAAACAAAAAACTTATAGTTATTGGAGGAACCACCAGATCACTTTCAAAGATCATTATGAAAAAAATTGGCTATCCTCTTGAAACAGTACACGGATTTGAATACAAACTTGAAGAACACATCCCTCTTATCAAAGATATAATCAATTCAGATACAACCAATCTTAAAACTTTCAACATCAAAAAAGACAGAATTGACACTATAAAAGAGGGACTTTATATCTTTGAGCAGATTTCAAACAAGCTGGAAACAAAAAAGGTAATTACTTCAGGAGTGGGAGTAAGAGAAGGGTTGTATCTGACAGATATTCTAAGAAATCATAATCATATGTTTCCAAAAAACTTTAAACTGAGTTTGAGAAGTATGTGTGACAGATTTCAAATAGAAGGACTTTTTAGCTCATCTGTCAGCAAAACCGTACAAAAACTGTTTGATGCCCTGTTTTACCTGCATCAAATTGATGACAAATATAAACCAAATCTGATTTATGCATCAAAACTCTATAATATAGGCGTCAAATTAAATTTTTATCAAAAACATCTACATAGCTTTTATTTTATATTGAACAATTTAAATTACGGATTTTCACACAAAGACAAGATACTGATAGCTATTTTGATAAAATACCACACCAAAAAACTGCCTTCATATGATGATATAAAAGCCTATGAAAAACTTCTTCCCAAGGTAGAAATTATAAATTGGCTAAGTTTTATACTCTCTCTTTCAGAGTGCTTACACAAAGACCTTTTGGAAAATAACTTTGAATTTAAATATGAAAACCATACTCTCCACATCAAATCAGATAAAAAAATATATCTTACAAAAGAGTGTATCAAAAGGCTGGATAAACCAGCCTCTTTTGCCATCCATATAGACTAAAACTGTCTGCCCATTGTAAATTCAAATGAAGAGGTATCATCTCCGCTTTCACTCATCAATGATGAAGCAAATATAAGATTTATAGGACCAAGAGGAGATACCCACTCAAGAGTCAAACCTGTACCTGCCCTTGTTATATCAAGATTATCCTCTCCAATCATACCATAATCAAAAAACAACGCACCTCTTAATTTCAACCTTTCTATAAGAGGAAAACTTATTTCAGCCGTATTTGCAGCCATTACCTTACCCCCAAGCAGGTCTCCACTACTGTTTTTCGGAGCAATACTTCTTGAAGCATATCCTCTGACACTGCTGATACCACCCATATATAATTTTTCCCCTATAGGCAGATAACCATTATCTACTATAAAATTAAACTGTGCTCTGTATCTTAAAATAATATCATAATCAATTTTATCTTCAAGTCCGTAAAAATATGCAAATTTACTGTTTACTTTAAAAAATTTCTCATCTCCTCCTGCACCTGCAAACTGCATACCTACACTGGCAGTCATCCCTTTTCTAGGCATATAGTAATCATCTGTATTATTAAAAGATATTGACGATGTAATGGCACTTTTCAGTGTAGCATCAGTAGTATATAATGTAGGGTCAAGTGTAGAAGAGAGATCGCTCAGCTTAGATCTTTCCAAAATATATCCCAAACTGCCTTTCCAGTTTCTTCCAAATCTCCTTCCTACTGTAACATTAAAACCTGTATTTTCTTCATCATAGTCAGTATAATCATAATCAGTTTTATATATACTGCCTCCCAAACTGTAAACAGAATCAAAAACTCTAGGATTCTGTAATGATATGGTACCGCTTAGAACAGAATCTGATCTTTCTATATCAACTTTTGCATTAATACCTGATCCAAAAACATTTTTATCTGCCAGATTTGCATTTAACAAAAGACCATCTGCTGATCCGTATCCTATACCACCTCCTATAGAGGCCGTTCTTGCCTCTTTTACATTTACTTCAAGATCTATTTTATTTTTGCTTACTCTTATCTCTTTTATCTGGGCATCTTCAAAATATCCTGTTCTTTTTAGAGATGCTCTGGAATCTCTCAAATCTGTTCTACTGTATAAATCTCCTGCAGCAAGATAAATTTCCCTTCTTACTACTCTATCTATAGTTTTTGTATTACCTGAAATCCTAACATCATTTACATAAACCTTTTCTCCGGGATTAATTATAAATGTTATATTTGCCAAATGCTTTTTTTTATCATTTTTTATATCAGGAATTACTTTTACATATGCATACCCTAAATCTGCAACCTTGTTTTCGAGAAGTTTTATATCTTTTCTAAGTCTTTTACTGCTAAACATTCTGCCAGGCTGTAGGAGCATCTCTTTTATGGTTTTTTTAGAATCAATCAGACCTTTTGGAATAATTATGTCAATTTTTCCTACATTATACTGTTCACCTTCTTTGATAGTATATGTCAAACTGGCATTATATCCATCCATATAAGCTTTTAAAAAAGGATTGCTTACTTTAACATCAAGATAACCGTGTCTTAAATAATAGTCTCTGATTCTTGAAGGATCATACTTTAAATCGCCAAGTTTCAATTCTCCATCATCAAAACCCCACATCCATGATAAAAACTCTTTTTTTCTGTTTGCGATTGAAGATCTGATATCACTGTAGTCAAATCTTTTTGCTCCACAAAGCTTCACATCTGTTATAATAATATTTTCGCCTCTATTAATTAAGAAATTTACTACCAGAGAATTTTTATTTAAATCTGTTGTTGTTGCTTCAACTACTGTATGATAATAACCTTTGGCTTCATAATACTGTTCAATTCTCTTTTTTACCTCTTTTATTTTTCCCTCATCATAAACTTCACCTTTTGATATGCCAAGCATTTCCATAACATTTTTTTTATCATTTTCACCTATACCCTTTAGCTCTATCTGTGCAATTACAGGTTTTTCTGTAACATGTACTACAAGTCTGCCACTTCCTTTATCTTCAATATAAATATCTTTAAAATAGTTTTGCTTATATAACTCTTTGATAGCCCTGTCTATCTTTTCTATATCAAACTTATCACCCTCACTTATCTGCATAATCTCCATTGCCACGCTAGGTGAGAGATGAATCAAACCGTCAAATTTTATATTTTTGATTGTTGCAGCATACAGTGTTGTAACCAACAGTATCCCTGTAAATAAAAGCTTGTTCATTTATAATTATCCTAATTGTTTTAGTTAAAAAAGGATATAATACCATTTTTAGAATTAATTATTAGTAAAAGGGATAAATGTGAAGATAGGAATTGTTGGTTTGGGATTAATGGGAGGCTCACTGGGACTTGCTCTGAAAAAAACAAAACTGGTTTCAAAAGTTTACGGATTTGATCATAATCTTACCCACTGCGAAGAAGCTTTAAAGCTTAATCTTGTTGACGAAATACTCTCCTTCAATGAGATACAGGAGTGTGATGTTGTATTTTTGGCAATTCCGGTAGAAGCTATAATATCAACTTTAAAAAAACTTAAAAATATATCTAAAAATACCACAGTTATAGATTTGGGAAGTACAAAAGAAGAGATTGTAAAAAATACTCCAAAATCTATAAGAAAAAATTTTATTCCGGCACATCCTATGGCAGGAACAGAAAAATTTGGGCCAAGTGCTGCAATAGAAAATTTATACCATGACAAAGTAGTCGTTCTTTGCGATATGCAAGAGAGCGATGAATTTCATAAAAACAGAGCTATTCAAATATTTTCTCATATCGGAATGAAAATTGTATTTATGGATTCGCACAATCACGATATTCATGCTTCTTTTATATCTCATCTTCCCCATGCTATAAGTTATGCTCTGGCAAACAGTGTCATGAGACAGGAAGACCCAAAAAATATCCTGCTTTTGGCAGGAGGAGGTTTTAAGGATATGAGCAGAATTGCAAAAAGTTCTCCTCAAATGTGGAGTAATATATTCAAACAAAATCGAAAAAATCTTTTAAATTCAATTAATGCTTTTGAAAAAGAGTTGGAAAAATCAAAGGAAATGATTGAAAATGAAAATTGGGAAGAACTGGAAAAATGGATGGCCAAAGCCACCACACTGCATAATATACTCTAAAAAATAGCTTTACATGTAAAGCTATTTACCTCCAAACCTGACAAGTGCACTTCCCCATGTAAAACCTCCACCGAAAGTATCAAGCAACATCAAATCACCATGTTTCAGTCTGCCGCTTTCATAAGCATCATTTATTGCCATAGGTATGGAAGCGGCTGAAGTATTACCATACTTTGAAATAGTAAAAACTGTTTTCTCCAAAGGAAAATTCAATTTGACTCTGACAGCTTCTATTATTCTCAAATTTGCCTGATGAGGAACAAAAAGATCTATCTCTTCAGGTTTTACATTATTAGCTTTCAAGATATCCAGTACATCTTTGGTAAGTGTTTTTACGGCTACTTTAAAAACTTCATTACCTGACATTTTTATATATTGCAGTTTATCTTTGATATTGTTTTCTCGTATGGGATATCTGGAACCGCATCCCGGGGTTATAAGTAAATCTGCATAGTTTCCGTCACTTGATGCATGTACATCAACAATAGCCTCATTTTTATTTTCACTTGCAGATATCACAGCTGCTCCTGCACCGTCTCCGAAAAGTATGCAAGTACCTCTGTCTGTATAATCAACTATAGAACTTATCTTTTCAGCTCCTATAATAAGTATATTTTTCTTCATTCCTGATTCTATAAAAGATTTGGCGATAGACAGAAGATATACAAAACCACTACAAGCAGCACTTATATCAAACGCCATAACATTTGATATACCTAATCCTTTTGCTATTATACATGCAGTTGAAGGCATACAAAAATGATCCGGAGAAAGAGTTGCACAGATAACGGCATCGATTTCATCTTTGTCAATACCTGCTCTTTCCAAAGCAATTTCGGCAGCTTTTACACCCAGATCACTTGTTGCTTCATCTTTTGCTGCTATTCTTCTTTCAACTATACCTGTACGCTGTCTTATCCATTCATCACTTGTTTCTACAATCTCCTCAAAATCATGATTATTCATCACTTTTTCCGGAACATAACTGCCTATGGACTTTAAAGATGCGTACATTTATATTTTCCTTATTTCTGTTTTGAGAGTTTTGTTTCAATATCCTCATTGATATTGGAATTTGAGAAACTTATAGCTTGAAAAATTGCATTTTTTATGGCTTTTGCATTACTTTTACCATGAGCTACTATAGCACAGCCTTTTATACCTATCAAAGGTGCACCTCCATACTCTGCATAATCAACCTGTTTTTTCAAAACCATAAATACTTTTCTCATAAGCATAGCTCCTGCTATGGCTATAGGAGAGCGTCTGACATTTTTTTTGATTATTTTTGTGATAGATTCCGCAACACCTTCGCTTGTTTTTAACAAGATATTTCCTACAAATCCATCACAAACAATAACATCAGTTGAACCATCAAATATATTATTACCCTCAACATAACCTATAAAATTGGGATTATGCAAAAGAGCACTGTAAACTTCTCTGGTTACTTCATTGCCTTTACTCTTCTCTTCACCGTTAGACAAAAGACCTATTTTAGGATTTTCTATTTTAAGTACATCCTGAACATAAGATTCACCCATAATGGCAAATTGTATAAGATGTTCCGGTTTACAATCAACATTGGCTCCGACATCAAGAACAAAACTTACTTTTTCTGTTGCCGTAGGCATAATAGTAGCTATAGCAGGTCTCAATACACCTTTCAAGCGACCTATTCTAAGAGTTGCAAGACTCATAGTGGCTCCACTGTGTCCAGGAGAGACGACAGCATCTGCTTTTCCTTCTCTGACAAGTTCAACAGCTTTATATATAGATGTTTCTTTTCTTTTAAGAGCATCTGTTGCAGAATCACTCATACTTAGAACTTCATCAGCCTGAATAAAAGAGATTTTATCAATAAAAGAAATCGGTATATAACTTTTTAACTCATCAACATCACCAACCAAAATAGGGTGAAACTCTTTTTGTTTTAAAGCTTTTATAGTACCTTCGATAACAGGTTGGGGACCCAAATCCCCACCCATAGCATCTATAGCAATATTTAACATCTAATTTTTGTATTCGCCTGTTGTTTTGTTGATTCTGTGAGGCATTCTCCATGTACCATCACTCTCTTTTACCGGCATTGCAAGAGTAACCTTATAGTGGGTTCTTCTTTTTGCTGCTCTGGTTTTACTGACTCTTCTCTTAGGAACTGCCATTTAATTCTCCTTAATTTTACATTTATCACAATATAGATAATCACTTTTATATGATTCTATTTCATTTAACAGTATTGAATCAAAATCAACACTGTTGTCAAAAAACTCAATCACATCAAGAAAATCTCCTTCATATATACCATCACTAGCATATACTTCAATATTTTCATCCATATGATTGATAAACTCTAAACCGCATCTGTCACAGATATGCGGAAATGAACCCTTTATACTACCTGTGCATTTTACCAAATTATTTCTTATTTTAACAGATATACCTGAAAATTTTACATTTTTGGTCGAAATATCAAAATTTATCCCTGAATTGGGAATCTTTTTGAACTCGATTTTCATCTTTTAAAGAACTTCTCTTCCTGCAAAGAAAAAGTCTATCTCTATTTTGGCATTTTCCAAACTGTCACTTCCATGTACAGCATTGGCATCAATACTCTCTGCAAAATCAGCTCTTATTGTTCCTGGTTCAGCTTCTTTAGGGTTTGTTGCACCCATAAGTTTTCTGTTTTTTGCAACAGCATCTTCACCTTCAAGAACCATAACAACAACTGGTCCGCTTGTCATAAACTCAACCAATTCTCCAAAAAACGGTCTTTGTGCATGTACAGCATAAAATTTGCCTGCATCTGCACTGCTTAATTGTATCTTTTTCATAGCAGCTATTCTCAAGCCGTTTGATTCAAATCTGTCAATAATCTTTCCGATTACATTTTTAGACACCGCATCTGGTTTTATTATAGATAATGTTCTTTCCAAAATCTTTCTCCTATTGAATGTATTTTATTTATTTTGTGAGGTCAAACGCGGATTATATCAAAAAAAAGTTTTAATTAGCATTAAATATTTACAGAGAGAGATTAAGAGGTGACAAAACACCTCTTAATTTAGATACTATTCAACACAAGGAGTGTCGCCTTTTCTCATATCTTCACCTATCTCAGGACGACTTGGTTGTCCTTCAACTACTGCATCCCAAACTATACATCCTTCGGTCGGACATGCTGAAGCACATGCCGGTTCGTCATGATAACCAACACACTCTACACATTTATCAGCATATACATAATATGTATCTGCTCCTGTTGGGTTATCATCATCATCTACAATTGCTTCTACCGGACACTCATCTATACAAGCTCCGCAAGCTATACAAATATCTGTAATCTTAACAGCCATCTCTACTCCTTAAATATAATTTAGCAAAACTATATCACAAGAAAATTGAAATAGAAATAAAAATTTAATTTTTTTTATATTTAACAGAAAATTATAAATTTTATAACACAAAATACAAAATCCTTATTTTTTCATAAGTATTATACTCCTATAATGGTATGGTTCAATTAAAAGGGATGGGAGTTTAAAATGTCCAAATCAATATCACTAAAAGTACTATTTCTACAGGCTTTGTTTGTTCTGATATCAATGATATCTCTAATATTTTATCTAAACAGTTATTTGCAAAACTATTTTCATCAGGATGTGCAAAACAAGTTAGACAACGGATTAAAAGGGGTAAAGACTACAGTTGATGTATATGACAAAGTTCTTTTGAACAGTGCCGAAAAACTCTTTAATGTTTTTAAAGGCTCTTTTAAACAGATAGCTCTTATTGAAGATGAGTATGTGGATATCAATGGTATTAAAACACCTATGCTTGTTGACAGCGGTGAAGTACTGAATAAATATTTTAAAATAGTAGATCATTTTACAGAAGTTACAGGAGCCACAGCTACAGTATTTGCTTATGATAAAAATAAAAAGGATTTTGTCAGAATAACAACATCTCTGAAAAAAGAGGATGGTTCCCGTGCAATGGGTACATATCTGACAAAGAAATCTCCGGCATATGAAAAAATTATGAACAGACAAAGTTATTCCGGAATGGCTCATCTTTTTGGAAAAGACTATATGACGATATACAAACCGATTATCGACGAAGAAAACAATATAATAGGAATTTTATATATAGGATATGATTTCAGCACAGGTTTGAAAGATTTGAAAGATGATTTGAAAAAGATCAAAATAGGTGAAAACGGTTATTATTATGCAATCAATCTGAAAAATAAAAAATACGCACTGCACCCGAAAC
>CAYRRJ010000004.1:0-21344 GCA_964426645.1 uncultured Campylobacterales bacterium
TTAAAAATAGCAAACAAATTTACATCAATACAAGATATATAAAAGGCTACCCAAAAAATCTTGGGTAGCCTTAATTTAAAACTTTTTGTTTTTAATCTCTTTATTTATCTGTTCCGTAATCTCTTCAACATTTACTGCAGTTTTAGAGATATCCTTTGTTATATGATAATTTTCATCTCCAATCTGTTTCATATCCATCATAGTTTCATTTATCTGATTTATCTCTTTTGTACTTTCATCTATATTGGATACTATATTATTTATAGACTGTGTTAAAGTAGAGATATTTGCATCAACATCGACCAAAGATTTTTGAGTCCTCTCTGCCAATTTTCTAACTTCATCGGCAACAACTGCAAATCCTCTACCATGCTCACCTGCTCTTGCAGCTTCTATAGCAGCATTTAATGCAAGTAAATTTGTCTGGTCAGCTATATCACCTATAACAGAAACTACAGATTTTATATCTGCTGCTTGAGAAGCTACTTGATGGGAATTTTCTACATTATTGTTAAGTCCTACCGTAGTTTTATCAACTAGTTTACTTATTTTATTGATTGTTTTTTCCTGTTTCAAAATAGTAGAATTTAGTTTTTCAATATTCTTTTTAAGTTCGCTCTCCACATTTTCTAAGCTTACAGAATCTTCTTTGTTTATTTCCAACATTTTAACTATAACTTCTCTCAACCTGTTTATCATAGATTCAAATTCACCTTTAGGATCCTCTATTTTGTCGGTAAAGTTATAGTTGGAATATTCTGAAAGAACTTTTATAATTTTGTTTAAATCACTACCCACTCTTTTTTCCAAAACTTCAAGCATTTCATTAAATGTTTTAGCAAGCCTATTTAGTTCAGGATTATCCGAATGCACTGAAACTCTATCATACAAATAACCTTCTTTAACCTTATCTACAACTCTCAAGTTATCTCTAACCAACTTTTTTTCAGCCTCAAGATTATTTTGTACATTTTCCACATTTGAGTTTATAAGTTCAGCCATATAACCTATCTCATCTTTACTGTCAATATCTAGCTTTTCTACATGATCTATCTTTCTATTTAGATAATCAAAAAATGAAACCAAACCATTTTCAATACTCTTTATAGGATTGGTAATATACCTTTTGCTTATCATATAACCCAAAATAAGTGCTAATAGTGCTATCAATATATTTGCTAAAATAAAAGTTATTATAGTACTTCTACTTTCCTTTTTTTCGGCTTCTCTCATTTTTACCACTGTAGCCTCCACATCTCTTAGGTATGTCCCCGTACCTATTACCCAACCCCAAGGTTTGAAATAATTGACAATGGCTAATTTTTCTTCATCTTGTTTTGTTACAGGATTATGAAATTTGTACTTTATAAAAGCATAATTTTTATTAGGTTTAGAAAGTGCTTCTATACTTAAGCGCATAAAAGAAGTATTTTTTAAAATTTTACCTTCTAGATTAGGTTTTATAGGGTGCATAATCATTTTATAATTCATATCATTAACCCAAAAATATCCGCTTTTACCAAATCTCGTTTTTTTGATAGCCTCCAAAGCGTCTTTTTTAATTTTAGGGCTTATGTCGCTTAGATAGGTTCCTGTACCTATAATCCATCCGAAAGGTTTAAAAACTCTAACCATGGAGACTTTAAACTCATATTTTTTAGTTGCAGGATTGTAAAATTTGTATTTTATATATGTTTTGTCACATTTGCACTTCTTTAGTGCATCTACACCTAGTTCTACAAAAGGGACTTTTGGGGTATTTTTAAATACTTTACCGTCTAATGAAGGCTTAATAGGGTGCATAACCATTTCATAATCAAAATTATTTATCCAAAAATATCCACTCTTTCCGTATCTCGCGGATTTTACAATATTTTCCAAATCAATCTTCAACTGATAATCACCCTTTGAAAATTTATCCTTATTGTATGTTTGATTTAGTATGTTAAATAATAGATCCATTCTTTTATCTAGTGATGCACGGATATTTTGCTCCATCTTTTGAGGAGAAGTCTTTTTGTAGTACGAGTCAATTATACCCATGATAATTTCACCCTTATCTTTCAAATCTTTTTTCTTTTGAGCTATAACTGCAGACTTAAAGTTATCAATATTGTTTTTTGTAAGTGAATTTATCTTACTCACAGCAACAAAGGATGAAACCAAAGCCAGGATGATAATTACACCAAACAGAAGAACCATTATTTTTTTATTTATAGATAGATTTTTAAACATTATGTACCCTTTTTTACCTCTAAGTCTCAAGAAGAATATTTAACAATTTTTCAGCACTTTACATACAGATACAAAAAGATTAAAAAAACTGCTTATGTATTATAATATTTTAGATATCAACAGTCAATACTTGTTTACCATTTTTTTAACTTTTTTTGAATTAGCTTTGGCTAGTTCTTCAAAAATCCGCCTTGCATTATAAACTTTCTTGTTTTGCTATGAATACCATATGGTGCGTAACATCAGTTTATAATCAGGATAATATAACATTATATTTTTTTATCTTTATAGTTTTTGCCAAATCTTTTCTGTAAATATAAAGATATTTTCTCCCTTTATAGAGTAAATCTCCCTCAAATGTAACTTTCCCTACTCTAAAAGTCACACCCTTTTTCATAAACATAAACTCTCCAAAGCTCTTGCCGACAGGCTCATAAATACTAAGTGCAGATACAACGATAAAAAGGATATAAATCTTATCAAATATCTTTGAGAATCTACAATATAACATCAAATAACCGACTATAAAGAAACTTGGAAGCAAAAGATAGAAATTTTGGTTATCTATAAATATAATATTAAAATACTCTTTATTTATACCATAAGCATCAAAATAGTTAAGTTTTAAACCGATAAAAAATAGAAAATCCAACAAAGAGACAAAAACCAACCCAATAAAAAAACTGTTGACTACCTTATATATCATCTAAGCCTCCTTTTCGATATTTTACCACATTTATATATCTTTGAAGGAGTATCCTCAAAAAAACCTCTTTTATCATAAACTATTATATCAGCTAACTCTAAAGCTCTTCTTTTATCAAAAGACTCTCCCGAGATATTTGAAGATGTCGTATATAACCAGCTAAATTTTTGTAAAAATCTCAAATGCTCTTTATCCTGCACTACCCTTATGGCTAAACTATTCGGATATACTATTGTAGTCTTTTTGACTCTTCTTATAAATTTTCTATGATTTTTGGGTACTCTTACAAACTCTTTCAAATTTTTAAAAGAGCTGACGCTGATAATAAAAGGTTTTTTTGAATCTCTTCTCTTTACATGTAAGAGTCTATCACGATTTTGGGAAAGAAATCCGGCTGTAGTATCACTTTGAGCCAAGTAAACTTTTGCCGGATTCATACTCTATCTCAAATAATCCTGCAGTGCCTTAGGCTCCAAAGCACTGTCATCCTGGATATAATCCAAACTCTCTGCTGCTACCGTAGCTGCAGCCAAAGTAGTAAAGTAAGGTATATTAAATCTCAAAACAGCCTGACGGATTTTTTTGGCATCATCTCTGCTGGATTTGTTATCACTTGTATTAATAACCAAATCTATATCTCCATTTTTAAGTTTATCTTCCACATTTGGACGACCTTCACTTATCTTATATATAAACTCACTTTCAACTCCTGCTTCTTGAAGTACTTTATGAGTACCTCCCGTCGCCAAAATCTTAAATCCAAGCTTTTGAAATTTCTCCCCTATCTCTTTTGCATAAACTTTATCGATATCAGTCAAAGAGATAAAAACCGTACCGCTTTTTGGAAGAACATTTTTAGATCCTATCTGAGACTTTGCAAAAGAGGTGGCAAAGTTATCGCTTATACCCATAACCTCTCCTGTACTTTTCATCTCAGGGCCTAGTATCAAATCTGCTCCTTGAAGCTTGCCAAAAGGAAAAACTGCCTCTTTTACACTCACATGTCCTTTGCTCTTAGCTTTATAAATACTACCATCATAATACACCATATTGAAAGTATCATAAAAATCCAAAGCCTCTTTCAAATCCCCCTTCCACATAACTCTGGTCGCAACTTTTGCCAAAGGAACTCCTGTAGCCTTTGAGACAAAAGGCACGGTTCTACTTGCTCTTGGATTTACCTCTATCATATATATATCATTTTGGTATATGGCAAACTGTATATTCATAAGCCCTACAACACCGAGATTTAGAGCTATCTGTTTAGTTTTATCTTCTACTTTCTTAATCAACTCTTCACTTATACTAACAGGCGGTAAAGAACAAGCACTGTCTCCACTATGGATTCCTGCCTCTTCAATATGTTGCATTATACCACCCAAATAAACCTCTTTACCATCACATATAGCATCTACATCAAGCTCTATAGCATGGTCTAAAAACTGGTCAAGAAGTACAGGCGAGTTGTGAGAAACATTTACAGCTTCATTCATATACTCTCTTAACTCACTCTCATTATAGACTATTCTCATAGCCCTTCCTCCTAGTACATAACTAGGTCTTACAAGCACCGGATAACCTATCTCTTTTGCTTTTTCTATCGCTTCATCTTCACTTGTAGCAGTATCGTTTTTAGGTTGAAGTATCTCTATCTCTTTTATAAAATCGGAAAATTTTTCTCTATCTTCTGCCATATCTATAACTCTGGCAGTCGTACCGATTATCTTTCCGCCTATAACAGTAAGTCTTTTGGCAATTTTAAGAGGAGTTTGCCCTCCAAAATGGACTATTATGCCGTCTGGCTGCTCTTTTTCAACAACACTTCTTACATGTTCAAAATCTATAGGCTCAAAATAGAGTATATCACTAGTATCATAGTCTGTAGAAACGGTTTCAGGATTACAGTTGTACATAATAGTTTTTATACCCATATCTTTAAGCGCAAAAGAGGCATGAACACAACAGTAATCAAACTCGATTCCCTGTCCTATTCGGTTAGGTCCTCCACCTATTATCATAACTTTTTTCTCTTTTTGAGCACTGTTTTGCTGTTTTGGAAGTTTGGTTATATTTGTACTAGAATACAGATACGGAGTCAAAGCCTTGAACTCTGCTGCACATGTATCTACTTCATTGTACTCCAAATCAATACCAAGCCTTGAACGAATAGAATATATATCGTTTTGGGTAAGCTCCAAATTGTCATATTTATTTATAAGCCATGCAATTTTTTTATCTGAAAATCCATAACTCTTTGCCCTTCTGAGTATCTTTTCATCACTCAGGGCAAACATATCAAGCTTTTTTTCAAATTCAACCAACTCTTTAAACTGATATAAAAACCACTTGTCTATTTTACTAAGTTCATGAACTTCATCTATACTATAACCTCTGCCCAATGCTTCCATAACACAAAGCACTCTATGCTCATTTGGACGACGGATCTCTTTTTTGAGTTTTTCATCATCATATTTAATCTCATCAAATCCGCTGAGTCCTGTCTCCAAAGAACACAACGCTTTTTGAAATGACTCTTTAAAGGTTCTGCCTATAGCCATAACTTCTCCGACACTTTTCATAGAAGTACTCAAAGTACTCTCTGCCATAGGAAACTTTTCAAATGTAAATCTTGGAATTTTTGTAACAATATAGTCAATCACAGGCTCAAAACTGGCAGCAGTCCCTGTTATATCATTTGTTATCTCATCAAGAGTAAAACCGACAGCCAAAAGAGTAGCCACTTTAGCTATAGGATAACCTGTGGCTTTTGAAGCAAGAGCAGAACTTCTTGAAACTCTCGGATTCATCTCTATAACAGTCATACGTCCGGTTTTAGGGTCTAGTGCAAACTGCACATTACTTCCGCCTGTATCAACTCCTATTTCACGCAAAATTGCAAAAGATGCATTTCTCATATGCTGATACTCTTTATCCGTCAGAGTCAAAGCCGGTGCTATAGTTATAGAATCTCCTGTATGAACTCCCATAGGGTCAAAATTCTCAATAGAGCAGACTATGATACAGTTATCACTACTGTCTCTGATAACCTCCATCTCATACTCTTTCCAACCAAGCAAAGACTCCTCTATAAGAATCTCATTGATAGGACTAGCTTCCAAACCTGCCTGCGCCAACTCTTTATACTCATCTATATTGTAAGCTACACCACTTCCACCACCTGCCAGCGTATAGGAAGCTCTTATTATCAAAGGAAATCCTATCTCTTCAGCGGCTTTTAGTGCTTCATCCATATTGTATGCATAAGCACTCTTTGGCAAATCCATACCTATTTTTATCATTGCCTCTTTAAAAGCCTGCCTGTCTTCACCCTTTTTTATCGCTTCAGGTTTTGCTCCCAAAAACTCTACACCCTTGAGCATACCTTTTTCATACATACTCATAGCCACATTCAAAGCTGTCTGCCCTCCCATAGTAGGAAGTATGGCATCCACACCCTCTTTTTTTATAATTCTGTAGATTATTTCCTCTTCTATGGGCTCTATATATGTTCTGTCTGCAAACTCCGGGTCAGTCATAATGGTAGCCGGATTTGAGTTTACAAGTATAACTTTATATCCAAGCTCTTTCAATGTTTTTGCAGCTTGAGTTCCAGAGTAGTCAAACTCACAGGCTTGTCCTATAACTATAGGACCTGAACCTATCAACAATATAGTTTTTATATCTTCTCTTTTTGGCATCTTTTTCCTTTGATAAATACTCAATTAAACTCTCAAAAAAAGCTAAATTCAGTATTAATTTTTTACTATTACATGTAAGTAGGTAGGAACTTCTACTTTTATATATGGCTTCACAACCGCAGTTTTTGAAGACTCCTCTTTAATTACTTTTACTACTTTTCCAACTCTGATACCTTGAAAAAATATTTTATCCAATCCGCTTGTAATCACCTCATCCCCTATCTTTGGATTCATCCAAAGAGGTATATATTTCACTAAAATATCTTTTTTGTCTCCTTCAACAACACCAGGAATTTTTGAACTTCCTATATAAACAGAAAATATAGACTTTGGATCCCCTAAAAGCAATCCCAAAGGGTGTGAGTCCTTCTCTACAACTATTCCCGCACTGTAGCCGTTATAGAGCAATCCGTAAATCCTGCTCTTGTTAAAATCTTCAAAATCCAGCCAAACCTTGTTATAATCATTTAAATTGGCATAAGATATAGTTTGAATAAGTTTGACTTTGGGATCATACTCTGTTATATTGTTTTCTCTTAACAACTCATTCAGTTTACCTGCAAATGCTATGGATAAAAGAGCACTTTTTCTTAATTCTTGATTTTCTTTTTCCAATCTGACAATACTTTTCTGTTGTGAAATATGCTCATTTATTTTATTTTGAATCATATTTCTTGCATCCAGAAAAGAAGAGAGAATAAAGTTGTTAAAACCAACTATATACTCTCTGGTAAAACCTGTATATTTCAGTGATACAAAAACTACTAACAGTAAAAACAGAAGTAGTTTGAATCTATTCATTACTCATTTGATAGTTGCTGTAGCAACTCTATCTCTTCAAGGGCTTTACCGGTTCCTTTTGCAACTGCCAAAAGTGGCTCTTCAGCTACAAAAACAGGCAGTTTGACAATATCTGAAAGATATTTGTCAAAACCTCTTATAAGTGCTCCTCCTCCGGTTAAAACTATACCGTTTTCAACTATATCACCGGCCAAATCAGGAGGCATCACTTCAAGTACATCTTTCAAAGCATCCGAAATCTCTTTCAAAGGCTCTTTTATAGCATCTCTTACATCTTCACTTGTTAGCTCTATTCTACTCAAAAGACCACTTACCTGGTCTCTCCCCTTAACCATAAGGCTTAGAGGATTTTCCATCAAAACAGCTGTGCCTATCTCTATTTTTATCTCTTCCCCTGTTCTCTCGCCTATAAGCAGGTTGTACTTTTTCTTAACATAATCAACAATCGCCTGGTCTATCTTATCACCTGCTGTTCTTATAGATTTACTTATAACAAGACCTCCTAGAGATACAACTCCAATTTCAGTAGTACCACCACCGATATCCAAAACCAAACTACCTTTTGGCTCCCTTACCGGAAGTCCTGCACCAATTGCAGCTGCCATCGGTTCCTCTATCAAAAACACCTCTCTGGCTCCAGCACTAAGAGCAGATTCTCTTACAGCTTTTCTCTCTACCTGAGTAAGACCGTAAGGAACACAGATAATAATACGAGGTCTTAAAAAACTCTTTCTTTTGTGAGCTTTCTCTATAAAATATCTTATCATCTTTTCAGTCATATCAAAATCGGCAATCACTCCATCTCGCATAGGACGAATAGCTTCTATATTGCCGGGAGTTTTACCTACCATATTTTTGGCTTCTTTACCCACAGCCAAAATCCTCTGTTTACCGAACTTGTCTCTTTGGACTGCTACAACGGAAGGCTCATTGATAATAATACCCTTTCCTTTAACCAATACCAAAGTATTTGCAGTACCCAAGTCAATACTCATATCACTTGAAAAAAACCCTATCATTTGATCCAGAATCATTAATCTTACCCTTTATGCTATCTTTTTATCTTTTTTTATATAAAGTGGCTTTGCTTTGTTTGCCACAACATCTTTAGTAATCATCACTTCATAACCGTTAAGTTCAGGTAATTCATACATTACATCCACCATTATCTCTTCCATAATCGAACGAAGCCCTCTGGCTCCTGTTTTTCTCTTTATTGCCAAAGCAGCAACCTCTTCAAGAGCCTCTTTTTCAAAAGTAAGTTCAACTCCGTCAATCGCAAAAAGTTTTTTATACTGCTTGAAAATGGCATTTTTAGGCTCAGTTAAAATTTTAACCATATCCTCTTTTGTTATCTCATTTAAAGTTGCAATTATATGAAGTCTTCCTATAAGTTCCGGAATAAGTCCGTAATGAACCAAATCATCAGGTTCAACCAGATCCAGAAGTTTCATATCCTCACTCTTTAATCTCTTTTCCTGTCCAAAACCAAGTACATTTTTACCTACTCTTTTTTTGATGATATCTTCAAGACCGTCAAATGCCCCGCCACAAACAAACAGTATATTTGCGGTATCTATCTGAATAAATTCCTGATTTGGATGTTTTCTGCCTCCCTTTGGAGGTATATTAACTATGCTTCCCTCAATTATTTTCAAAAGAGCCTGTTGCACCCCTTCTCCGCTTACATCTCTTGTAATAGAGCGATTTTCACTCATTCTGGCGATTTTGTCTATCTCATCTATAAATACGATTCCCTGTTCAGCTCTTTTGATATCTCCATCTGCTGCCTGAAGCAGTTTTGTAAGGATGTTTTCAACATCTTCTCCAACATATCCGGCTTCTGTAAGACTGGTAGCATCTGCTATTGCCAAAGGAACATCCAAAAATTTTGCTAAGGTCTGTGCCATAAGAGTTTTACCGCTTCCTGTAGGTCCTATAAGCAAAATATTTGATTTTTGAATTTCAGTATCATCCTCTTTCATTTCACCACTTTTAAAAATCCTTTTATAGTGGTTATATACTCCGACACTAAAAACTTTCTTGGCTTTTGACTGTCCTATAACAAACTCATCCAAAACTTTTGTGAGTTCTTTTGGTGCCAACATTTCATAATCAAGTTTTTTGCTCTCTTCCTGAGTATCTTCCACCTCACCAAAAAATATCTTATATGCCGATATGACACAGTGTTCGCATATAAAAGCCTTTTCTCCCGCTATCAATCTTGTATCACTACTCTCTTTTGTACCACAAAAACTGCATTCTCTAATATTTGTCATTTAACTTTTCCTCTCATAGGGTATCCCTCTTTTTGACTCAAGGATAAACCTACACATCTGTATAACTTTTTCATTATTCTCATTTTCTATCAACTCTTTTGCCACATCTTTTATGGCTCTTTTGCTTCTAAAAAGCTCTCTGTATGCTTTTTGCAAAGCTCTTATATCCTCTTTTTCAAATCTTCTTTTGATTCCAACTGCGTTAAGACCTTTTACCACAGCACGATTTCCTTCTGCTAAACAAAACGGAGGAATATCTTGGCTTATGGCACTGGCACCTCCTAGCATACACCCTTCTCCTATCTTTACAAACTGGTGGATAGGTGTCATGCCCCCGATAACAGTATAATTTCCCACTTCAACATGTCCTGCACAGGTAGCGTTGTTTGCCATTATGACACCGTCACCAATTTGACAATCGTGTGCTATATGGGAATAAATCATAACAAAACAGTTATCTCCCACTCTTGTTATACCACCACCATGTTTAGTCCCTGCATTTATGGTTACAAACTCTCTAAAGAGATTGTTTTTTCCTATGATGACTTTCACATCATCTTCACTTTTATGGCTTATGTCTTGCGGAGGAGTACCTATCATCACATAAGGATATATTTTGGTGTTTTCTCCTATTAGAGTATCTCCATAAATCCCGGCACCTTGCATAACCTCAACACCGTTTTTCAAAACAGCTTTTGAACTTATATGTGTATAGGCACCTATTTTAACATCTTCTCCCAAAACAGCACCCTCTTCTATAACAGCTGTAGGATGTATATCTTGTGACATCTTACTTATCCACTATCATCGCTTTAAGTTCTGCTTCCGCAACAAGCTTGTCATCCACAAAAGCTTTTGCATCCAAAACCCAGATAGACCCTCTGTGTTTTATAACTTCAAGTTTGTAAACAAGTCTGTCTCCTGGAGTTACGGGTGAGCGAAATTTACATTTGTCTATACTCATAAAATAGACAACTTTATCCTTGGCAGCCTCCTGTTCATCTTCTGATGCACTCTTAAAAGCCAAAACTCCACCCGCCTGAGCCATACCTTCAACAATCATAACTCCCGGATATATCGGATGATCAGGAAAATGTCCTTGAAAAATCTGCTCTCCGATAGTCACATTTTTATATGCTTCTATAGAAGTTCCAATTTGAAGATCAGTAACTCTGTCAATAAGCAAAAACGGAAAACGATGAGGAAGTATTTCTTGAATCTCAACTACATTTATCATAATTTATAAGCCTTTTATTCAAATTCTTATATTTTATCTAAAAATTACTAAATTTTCTCTAACATCATCATATATTTTGCTATTTAATTCTATTTCATATCTGTTTGAAGTTAATTCATCCAAAACAATTATCGGAGAAAGAGAAAGCACGGAAGTATCACAAACCATATTTCTCAACAAAATTTCTTCTTCTATTTCAGGAGGTTTTTTCAACATATCTCTAACACTGCCATAATCCTTTCCCATCAGTCTGTTCAGTCTTTCTATATCCAAAAAGAGTATCTCTTCTCTGCTAAAATAACCTATTCCATCTTTTATAAAATCCAACTTTCCTCTTGTATATCCTCTTTTAAGATAGGAATAAAAGATTATATAGCTGGGGATTACAACTTTTTCTTTTTTTACATAAGCCTTTAAGAGTCTGTAATTTAAAAACTTTTCTCGCCTCAGTCTAAAATGTATTTTCTCTTTTTCCAACTCATAAACTCTCTCATAAAGTTCTATTCTTTCCTCTATGGAAGATGGTAAAATCTGTTTTGTAACAGGAAGACAAAGCTCGTCTTTAAACCTGTTTTGAGATTCTCTTTGCATACTCAAAGCATACATACATCCACAGTAATTTTGATGATACAGCATATCCCTTTTTGCCATGGCAAATTGTTCGCTTGTTCCTCCCCCTTTTCTGAAATCCGGAGTTATAATGTCAATGTTATATTTTTCAGAGATTTTGTTAGCTCTTTGTCTAAGTTGTTCTATAGATTTTTTTGGACTTGTTAGTAAAGTTGTTGTTAGTGATTTTTCTCCAATTTCCAGAGCTTTTCTCGCACTCTCTTCTAACCTGTTATCAAAGCATATACTACATCTTCTACCCTTTTCCGGTTCATTTTCAAGACCACTAACTGCTTTTAACCATCCTTCGTAGTCATAATCCCCTTCTATTAGCTCAACACCCAATTTTTCACAACTTCTCTTCACATCTAAAAGACGAAGTCTATACTCGGAATATGGATGAATATTCGGGTCATAAAAAAACCCGACAAGCTTTTCATCAGGATACAGTTTTTGAAGTTTTTGTAAAAAAAAGTGACTATCTACCGAACAACATATATGAACTAACACAGATTTTCCCATTGATATTGATTTAGTATAGAAATTATATCTGTGGATTTTTTTGAATTAGCTTTGGCTAGTTCTTCAAAAATCCGCCTTGTATTATAAACTTTCTTGTTTCGCTATGAATACCATAGGTACGTAACATCAGATTATATCTTTCAAAAGTAAACAGCAGATAAAAAAATATAAAAATATAACAAATTTTAACCTGTTAATAATACAATCTTGATATACTGTTAGAAACCTATAAAAAGCTTTAAGGGGTTAAAGATGAAATATATTAAAAGTTTCAGATTTTGGTTGGCATTTATAGTCATTTTCTATACTTTAGCAGGATTTGTTCTGATTCCATGGATAATTACCAACAAATTACCCGGGATATTAAGAGACAAAACAGGTATAAACTTTCATGTGCAAAAAGCCAAATTCAATCCTTACAGTTTTGAGCTTGATTTAGGAAAAATAGATCTAGACGATTTGGACAACAAACCTGTTATAAACATTGACAGAGTCTATTTGAACTACGATTTAATCGGACTTTTCAACAAAAACATACTTCTCAATAAAATCATCATAAACAACCCCTCTTTACATGTAAGGCTTGACAAAGAAGGAAAACTGAACCTTCTTAATATCATAAAACCGGATACAGACAAAACAAAAGAATCCAAAAAACAAAAAACAGAGTCAACTCTAACTCTTCTTTTGAGATATGCTGATATAAAAAACGGCTCAATATCATTTGATGATTTATCCAAGAAAAAACCTTTTCACTTTCTTATGGATAATCTAAACTATAAAATAGTAGATCTAAGTACACAAAAAGGAGCAATAGCCGCACAACATCTCGAAACAAAGCTTGATAAAACAGCAACTATGATACTTGACAGTGGTATAAGTCTGAATCCTCTGAAACTTTACGGTGAGCTTTATGTTAAAAATCTGAACCTTAAAGAGTTGGTCAGATACCAGCTTCCAAATTTAAATGCGAAATTGAAAAGTGCATTGCTAAATTTGAAAATCCCTTACAATCTAAACCTCTCAAAAGGTTTTGATTTCACTATAAACAAAGCCTTTCTGACTTTGGAAAATATAGATTTAAGACAAAAAAAGCAAAAAACTGTTTCTCTGAAAAAACTGTGGATAAAAGATTTGGATTTTTCTCTTCCAAAGAAAAGTATAACCATAGAAAATATTTATCTTGATTCTCCTTTTGCAAATATCATACTATATAAAAACTCTAAAATAAATCTGACCGATATAATGCCTGTATCAAAAAAAGAGAACAGACAAAATTCATCACAAAAACAGGAAAACAGCAATTTCAGCTATCTTGTAAAAAATGTAAATCTTAAAAAAGGAGATATAAACTTTGCAGATAAAAAAGCAAACAATAAAATTCTTTTCTCAGCTTTAAATATATATATAAAAAATGTATCAAGCGATAAAAAAATACCTATAAACTATAAACTCTCAACCGGTATAAATAAAAATTCCAAACTTGAAGCAGAAGGTCTGTTTTTACAAAACAAAAAAATCGTAGAAACTTCAGTAAAACTTAAAAATTTGAGCTTAAGCGATTTTCAGGCATATATAAAACCATATGCAAATATAAAAATACAGAGCGCCTATCTTGATATATATGCAAAAGCCACACTTAAACTGAACAAAAAACCGGATATTGATTTGAGAAGTGATATAGAATTGAAAAAATTATCTTTAAGTAAAAGCAATGAAAACAAACTGATAAGTTTTGAAAACTTAAAAGTAGAAAAAATCAGCTTTTCCACATCAAAAAATTCTCTGGAGATAAAAGCAATAACACTGGAAAAACCGTATGTCAATCTTGAAATTGCAAAAAACCATACTACAAATTTTTCGGGAATTGCAAAAGAGAACAAAAAAAGTGAACAAAAAAACACCAAAGAGAAAAAAGTATCTGAAAATCCTTTGAAAATCTATATAGGCCCTATGGCTTTAAAAAATGCACATATAGACTTTAAAGACGAATCTCTTCCTATACCTTTTAAAACCAGTATGAGTAAACTATACGGAGATATGTCATCACTAGATTTCCAAAGTTCCAAACCGTCAAAACTTTCACTGAAAGGAGTAGTAGGAAAATACGGATATGCAAATGTTTCCGGAGAACTTTTGCCTCTGGAAATCAAAAACAGTGCAAATCTGAAAATTCAATTAAAAAATCTTGATCTTCCTACACTTACCCCTTACTCAGGCAAGTTTGTCGGATATGCCATCAAGAGTGGAAAACTATCACTGGACTTATCGTACAAGATAAAAAATTCTTCCATGATAGGAGACAATAAAATAAATCTTGACTCCTTGACACTGGGTGATAAAATAGAGAGTAAAGATGCCATAAATGTTCCACTGGGACTTGCTATAGCAATACTTAAAGACTCTAACGGACAGATAGATATAGACCTGCCTATAACAGGCAATCTGAATGATCCCAAATTTAACTATTCCAAAATAGTCTGGAGGGCTATAGGAAATCTTATAGTAGGTATAGTAACATCCCCTTTCAGATTTTTGGGAAGTATGCTTGGAATAGATACCGAGAAACTAAAAGCCATAGACTTTGCGCTAGGAAGCAGTAAATTTGTAAGTTCAGAAATGGAAAAAATAAACGCATTCAAAAAAATGCTCTCCAAAAGGCCGGGAATAAAACTTATAATTAATGGTGCATATGACCAAGAATTAGATACAAAAGCCTTGCAGTTAGGGAAAATTGAAACCATGATTAAAACAGAGGAAGAAAAACTGAAAAAAAACAAAAACGACAAACAGGACATATATGCAAAAGCCATCGAAAATCTCTATATCTCCAAATTTTCCAAAATAAAATATATGGAATTAAACAAAAAATTCACAACCGTTAAAAAGGATAAAAAAGGCAAGGAAATCAAAACACTTGATTTAATATCTCTAAATGAAGAACTTAAAACAGAACTTGCATCCAACATCAAAATACCGAAAAAAGAGTTGGAAAAACTGGCACAAGATAGAATAGAAACTATAATAAAAATCATCTCTCAAAACGGTATCCCAAAAACAAGACTTAAAAAAGGAAAAATAGAAAACAAAGCAGCAAAAAGAGGCAAATGGATAGAATGTGCCATTTCTATAGGAACATAGGAACTTAAGTGGACAGTGCCATATCAATCCTCAGTCTTTACATATTTGTAGCTATAGGATTTATTGCAAAAAAAACTCTAAAAGAGAAGCTAGATGAAAAAACTCTTGTAAAATTAAATGTCTATTTTCTACTTCCTATGCTTGCTTTCTGGGGACTTTTGACACAAAAAATAGACTTTGGCATTATAAAAACACCTTTTATATACGCTTTTATATTTACTTTTTTCTTAGTAATAGCTTCATTTTTTGCAAAAAAAATTTTTAAAGACCAAAAAGATATAGCTATTGCTTCCATATCCAGTGTAACAGGAGTAACAGGAAGCATAGGAATTCCCCTGGGAATAACTCTTATAGGTGAAAAGAGTGTCATATACACTTCACTTATAAACACCATGAGTATGTTTTTGGTATATACTTTGGGAGTATATATCTACTCAAGAGGAAATTTCAGTATAAAAAAATCTATAGTCAATGTCTTTAAAATGCCTATTATATGGGCATCATTTTTAGCAATGATACTGAATCTGTCTGAAATTTCAATTCACCCCTCTTTGTTTAAAAGTCTGGAAATGGGAGCATACTCGGCTATCGTAATGCAACTCGTAGTATTTGGTATATTCTTACATGACTCAAAACTAAGTACTATCAACTACAGACTCTTGGGGTTTGTGGGAGGATTTAAATTTATCATTATCCCTGTTTTTACTTTCTTTATACTCTTGTATATGCATCTTCATAAAACAGAGCTTGACTCCATACTGTTGGAAATGATAGTACCTCTTGCTATTACAAATGTCTCTTTGGCAAGTATTTTTGATTGTAAACCAAAAGAGGTTACTACTTTGGTTTTTGTAACCTCTTTGATATTTATACCTTACGTCATAGTTTTAAAACTGTTTTTTTAACTCTTCAAGTTTCTCTTTTACAATCTGGACATGCCCTTTTACTCTGACTTTAGTCCAAACAGCTTTTATCTCTCCTTCCGGAGATATTATAAAAGTAGAACGAACCACTCCCATATACTCTTTTCCACACATTTTTTTAAGTTGCCATACACCATATTTTTCACATACTTCTTTATTTTCATCACTCAAAAGTGTAATTTTCAAATTTTTCTTTTCTATAAAATTTCTGTGTTTTTTCGGACTGTCTGGACTAACTCCCAAAATAACAGCATCCAAACCTTCAAAATCCGGCATACTTGCCGTAAAATCACATGCTTCGGTAGTGCATCCCGGAGTATTGTCTTTCGGATAAAAATACAATACAACCCACTTTCCACTCAAATCTCTTAGACAAATTTCTGTTTCATCCTGATTTGGCAAACAAAAATCCGGCGCTTTCTGACCTGTTTCCAACATCTTTATCCTTTCTTTTTTTATCCTAAATTATACACAAGTATTATTTATACCACCTGTTTCCATATAATTTTAAAAGCAGATATTATGATAATTTTTATTAACATACAATAAATTTCAAAAGATATCTATTTAACTTTAATTAAACAATATATGTTAAAATCAAACAAAATTTATGGAGACAGTCATGAAAAAATTAATACTTTTACTAGGAGTTATCATGTCTATGTATGCAAAAACAGAAACTATAGTTTTAGGGGCAGGATGTTTTTGGGGTGTTGAAAAATATTTTGAACAGCTTGACGGTGTAATAGATGTAAAATCCGGCTATGCAGGAGGAAATTATTCAAATCCGGATTATAATACAGTTTTAAAGTACAGACACTCTACCCCTGACGGATTGGTAAATCATACAGAATCCGTAAAAGTAAAATATGATACTTCAAAAATAAGTACTGAAGAATTAATAAAACATTTTTGGGAGCTTCATGACCCGACTCAAAAAAACCGCCAGGGAAATGATATAGGAAACAACTATAGAAGTGCCATTTTCTATACCAATGAAAAACAATACAAAACAGCACTTAAAACAAAAGAAGAATACCAAAAACTTCTAACTGCTTCAGGATATGGCAAAATTACAACACAAATAGAGCCTTTAAAGAAGTTTTATGCAGCAGAAGAGTACCATCAAAACTATTTGAAAAAACATCCAAACGGATACTGCCCAAATCATTCAACCGGCATAAAGTTTAAAAAAATGAAAAATGAAAAAAAATTTATAAAACCTTTGGGAGGTAAAGAAATAGTAGTCATAGATGCTCCTTTTTGTCCTTACTGTGAAAGATTCAAGGAAGATACAACTTCATCATATAAAGGAAGTATCCCACTGAGGACTGTTCAAAGAGATGCTTTAAAAGATTTTGAGATAAAGACAAAACTGAACGCAACCCCTACAATCCTGTTTATAGATGACGGCAAAGAGATTTTTTCTCACAAAGGATATATGAACACAAAAGATTTTTACAAAGCTTTAGGATACTTCAAACTCGGTAAAAACTCAGAAGCTTATAAAGTAGCCTTTGACAAAGAAACAGATGGTAGATTTTGCAAACAGTATGACATATTTAAAAATACACCTGATGGTGTTTTTGTAGATAAGCTCTCTGGTGATATTCTTTTTGATACAAAAGATCGTTTTAATTCTCACTCAGGATGGCTGAGTTTTTACAAAGCAGTTGAAGGCTCTGTGATTGAAAAAGAAGATAACAGTTACGGAATGCACCGGACAGAAGTTATAGCCAAAACAAGTGGAATCCATCTGGGACATGTATTTGATGATGCCCCGGGAGGCAAAAGAAGGTTTTGTATAAATGCTACTGTTTTGGAATTTATACCGAGAAATGAAATAAACAACAAAAGATAAAAACTATATCTTTTTTCTAACTGATGTTACGTACCATATGGTATTCATAGCGTAACATCAGTTATAAATTTACTATTTTGATATAACTCAAATATAACAAAATATGATAGATTTTAAAGAATAATTAAGTTAAAAGGCAGAAGGGATTCTGCCTTGATTATGTAAAAGAAAACTATCCAAACACCTTTTCCAAAAAAGGTACAACCTGTTTTTTTCTACTCAAAACTTTTGGAAGCCAAACCTGATGGTCTTGTAATTTTACATTAAAAGCCTTCTCTATCAGACTCTCATCATCACTTACAACCAGAAGTTGTGATCCCTCTTTCATAATATCTGTTAAAAGCAGAAGTACAGTATGTCTGCTCCCTTCTTCTTTTAAAGCTTTCAAATCCTCAAAGAGCATCTGCTTTTTATCATCAAATACACTCAAGTCAACAACTTCAAGCTGACCGATTCCTACTTTTTTGCCACCCATATCAAAATCTTTGTAGTCTCTAGTGGTCAACTCTCTGGCAGTAGCACCTTCCACCGCAGACTTTACCAAAAACATTTCCATACCCAAAGCTTTATAGTCTTCTATACCCGCAATTTTTGCCAACTCTTTTACTGTTTTGGTATCCAACTTTGTACAGGTAGGTGACTTGAAAATAACAGTATCACTAAGTATGGCACACATCATAGCACCTGCAAGGTTTTTTGGAATTTCTATTTTATAATAGTCAAACATCTCTTTTATGATAGTATTGGAACATCCTACTGGTCTTATCCAACACTCAAGTGGTGTACTTGTGGTTATATCCCCGAGTTTATGATGATCTACTATACCTTTTATAGTTGCCTCTTTTATATCTTTGGGAGCCTGGGCAAGATCAGAAAAATCTACAAGATAAACATCCTCTCCACTATAACTGGTTTTAAGCTCAGGCTCATCAAAACCAAATTTTTCCAATATAAATTTTGTCTCGGGATTAATATCCCCCTGTCTGGCAGGTATGCACTCTTCCCCCAGTTGATTCTTGAGATATGAGAGAGATATAGCTCCTATAATAGAATCGCTGTCAGGATTTATATGTCCTAATATATAAGTTGCCATATTTTAACCTTTAAAATTTTTTTGCTATTATACCAAAATAAAAACATACAAAAGTAGCATTTTTTACATGTAAACTATGATAAAATAAAAAATTGAACAAGATATAATTTTAAGGAGACAATAGTTATGAAAATAGTATGTCCACACTGTCTGGCAATAAATAATGTACCAAAAAAAGATGATTATAAAAAAGCAAATTGCGGAAAATGTAAAAACTCTCTTTTGGAAGCCAAACCAATAAATCTGACAAGTGATAACTTTGAAAAAGTTTTGAACAACTCCGATATACCTGTTGTAGTAGATTTCTGGGCACCATGGTGCGGACCATGCCAGATGATGGCACCTGTATTTGAAGAAGTATCTATAGGATTTCCTCTAAAAGCACTGTTTGCCAAAGTAAATACTCAGGATGAGCAATTCCTAGCAAGCAGATTCAAAATCAGAAGTATTCCTACACTGCTAGTCTTTAAAAACGGAAAAGAAATAGAGAGAATCAGCGGAGCCTTAGATCCTGTCTCTTTAGAGAATTTTGTTAAAAAATTTGTGTAGGAGAATATTCTCCTACACTATAACAACAGATTTTATCTGCGTAAAGTCCTCTTCTATTGCATATCTAGGACCTTCTTTCCCCAATCCGCTGTTTTTTATACCTCCATACGGCTGTATATCAAATCTTAATGTAGGTATATCATTTATTACAACTCCTCCTGCTTCCAAATCATCTATCGCTTTCATAGCCATTTTCAAATTGTTTGTAAAAATAGAGTATTGAAGTCCAAATTCCGAGTCATTCATACTTTTTAGAGCATCTTCATAACTATCTTTTGCAACAAGAGAAACAATAGGAGCAAAAACTTCCTGACATACTATATTCATATCTTCTCTGACATCCACCATAACAGTAGGCTCCAGTATCAATCCGTCGTTTTCTCCTCCACAGAGTACTCTAGCTCCTTCATCTTTTGCACTCTGTATCCATTCCAATGCTTTTGAAACAGCAGTTTCATCTATCATAGGACCTATAAAAGTTCTTTCATCATACGGATTTCCAACAACCAGTTTTTTGGTCTCATCCGCTAATAAAGAGGCAAACTCATCATATATATCTTTATGGACATATATCCTTTGCAGAGATATACAAACCTGTCCGGAATTTGAAAATGCTCCTATAGCACATTTTTTTGCAGCATCTTTCAAATTTGCATTTTTATCTATAAAAGTAGCAGCATTTCCTCCAAGCTCAAGAGCAACTTTCTTTATACCGGCCCTCCTGATAATATGATTACCAACAGGCACACTTCCTGTAAAACTTATAACTCTGGCAATTCTGTTCTCTATAAGAGCTTCATTTACTCCTTCTCCACTGTAAACTACACTCAGCGCATCTTTCACGGCATATGAAGATTTTATGAAAAGTTTTGCAAATTTATAAGCTGTCAACGGTGCACTTGAAGTAGGTTTTAAAACAACAGCATTTCCACTCACAAGTGCAGGAGCAATTTTATGTGCAATCAGATTCAAAGGAAAATTAAAAGGAGTTATCGCCACCACTACTCCAACCGGCTCCCTTTTAAAAAAACTCAGAGATTTTTTACCGCTTGGCATTGCCGTAGAATCAAAACTCTCTCCATGGATAGAAACCATGGCATGAATTGATAATTTTACGGTTTCTATACATCTGTCAACTTCAATCCTTGCCAGAGAGATAGGCTTTCCAACCTCATCACATATTGTTTTTGCAAAATCCTCTTTTTGGACTTCAAGCTTTTTTGCTACATCTTCCAGCCAGGCAAGTCTCTGATGAAGAGGAGATTTTTTGGTTTCCCTTGAAGCCTCTTTTGCCAAAAACAAAGCTCTTATGACATCACTTCCAAAACATACAGGATATGCAGAAACAACTTTTTTGTTAAACGGATTTTTGACTTCTATAAAATTTTTGGTATCTACTTCTTCACTACCTAAAAACATCTTTGCCTTATTCATTTTGGACTCCTTGAAGAATTTTTATAATTATACGATTTTTTTGTTATAATCATCATATATCAGTCAAAACATGGAGAGAATTTTGCATCAAATCTTGAAATTCCCAGTCCTATTGTTTTTAATTTTTTTATTTGCAACCCACTGCAATAGTTCAAACTTAAAACTTAACAAAAGACCTTACCCTTCATAAATGAAAAATAGATTAACAGGAGAAGACATAAATTGGAGTTTATTACCATCTCTAAATAATCAATTT
>CAYRRJ010000005.1:0-21133 GCA_964426645.1 uncultured Campylobacterales bacterium
CTTTTCTGCCTTTTTTATAAGTCTGTCAACCTCTTTGTTTTCATAGCCTATAAAATTAAATCCACCCTTTTTATATGACTCACTGTGCCATATACTGTATGCATCAGGCTTCAAACCAAGCGACCACCCAAGAAGCACAGCATCAAATCTTTTCGGCATAACAACCGTATTTAAAAATGCCTGCCATTCCAAAACTCTAAGCCTAACTTTAACTCCTGCTTTTTTAAGCTGATGCTGTAAAATCTGAGCTATATATACTCTGCTTCCTGTACTTGTAGTCAACTCAAATTCAAAAGGATTCTTCTCATCATAACCTGCTTTTTTCAACAACTCCTTTGCTTTTTTTATATCTCTCTTGGGAGCTTGCACATCATAATTAAAAGCTCCCGTACCCGGTAAAAAAGGACCTGTACATACTCTACCATGCCCAAAAAAGAGGATTTTAACCAACTCTTCTCTGTCTATTGCCAAAGAGAGGGCTTTTCTGACAAGAGGATTTTTAAATTTAGGATTTTTTAGATTAAATCCTACATAAGTATAAGAATGTGCAATATTTTCATAGATACTGTATCTCTTTTTAAAATCCTTATCAATCTGCCTTTCAAGCTGCAAAGGAGAAAGAGCGCCAACATCTAAAACTCCGGTCTTCAGCATCAAAAACTGTGTTGAAGTATCAGGCAGATAATGATATATAATTTCATCTATATACGGTTTGTGTTCAAAATATTCAGGATTTGCTTTTAGTGTTATATCATTTGAAATTGAAAAGTTTTGTAAAATATAAGGTCCTGTGCCTATTGGAGACTGATTAAATCCGGAAGTCATCAAATTTTTTTCATCTTTTAAAATATGCCAAGGAATTATCTCCATCATCCAAGTTTCCAAAGCTTTAAAATAAGGATACTTGTATATAACCTTGATAGTATAGTTATCAATCATAACAACATTTTTT
Source organism: uncultured Campylobacterales bacterium (assembly GCA_964426645.1). Classification (GTDB taxonomy): domain Bacteria; phylum Campylobacterota; class Campylobacteria; order Campylobacterales; family Sulfurospirillaceae; genus CAYRRJ01. The sequence goes on from CAYRRJ010000005.1 coordinate 953, forward strand.
ATATGAGTAAAACTCGAAGAATAAGGTGTAAATATATTTGGAGACATAATGGTTTTATAGGTAAAGATAACATCTTTGGCAGTAAAAGGTTCACCATCGCTCCACTTCACATCTCTTCTGAGATGAAAAACAAGAGTGGTATCATTTAAAAATTTATAATCCTTAGCCAAAGAAGTTTTTATATGAGCATCTTTGTCATATGTAATCAAAGAATTAAATATCCATCCGGCTATCTCACTACTTGCACTATCAGTAGAAAGTATGGGATTTATCCTACTTGGATTGGCACTTATGGCCAAATGAAGAGAAGATGATGCACATATATTTACAGTCAGGATTAAAAACAGTATTAGATTTTTCATGATTATATTATAGCAAAAAAAAGCGTCCGAGGCGGGCATCTCGAACGCTTGGGGTTTATAAAATCAATGTGCATTTTATAAAAAGGAGGGTTGCGTCTTGGTAGTGAAATTATATGATTATATTTTAAATACTAAATTAACTGTTTGTAAATGTAAAGTAAATAGGATAGTTTTTGTCTTATATTTATGAAAGGGTGTAAAGAGAGCAAAACTCTCTTTACATGTAAAAGAAGATTATCTCTTAGAGAACTGAGGACTTCTTCTCGCTTTTTTCTTACCGTATTTCTTTCTTTCAACGATTCTTGCATCACGGGTAAGTAATCCGTAAGGCTTCAATGCTGATCTGAAATCCGCATCCATAGATGCCAAAGCCTTTGAAATACCGTGTCTTAGTGCATCTGCCTGTGCAGAGTATCCACCGCCAAGAGTTACAGCTTTTATATCAACACTTCCCAACTGCTTGGTTATTTCCAAAGGTTGTCTAACTCTTTTTTTGATTGTTTCATGACCACCGAGCCATACTTCAAAATCCAAACCATTTACGATTATATTTCCACTTCCCGGAGCCAACCAAACTTTAGCTATAGCTGTTTTTCTTTTTCCTGTTGCATATACTTTTGCCATACTATTTTCCTTCTTGCTTACTTACTTGAGCAGTATGCGGATGCTCTTCACCGGCATAAACCTTGAGTTTTTTTATCATCTCTTTAGCAAGATTGGTTTTTGGTAACATACCTCTTACCGCCAATCTATATAACTTAGCCGGATTGTTTTTTAGTAAATCTTCTAGCTTATCACTTCTGACACCACCAAAATATCCGGTATGTCTGTGATACAATTTAGTGCCTAGTTTGTTTCCGCTAAACTCTACTTTCTCTGCATTGATAATGATAACATAGTCACCACAGTCAACATTCGGAGTAAAGTAAGGCTTATGCTTACCTCTTAGAAGTGTAGCAACTTCAGTAAGAACTCTACCAAATTTCTTACCTTTTGCATCAACTACGATCCAATCTCGTTTCACCTCATTAGGCTTAATAACTTTTGTAGCCTTCATTTTCAAACCTTTTTTATTTAATTTCTAGCAGTTTGTGAGCAAAGCTCTTCAACTACCCAGTCACTGAAGAACAACCTGAGAGTTGTAAGCCTTCCAAGTAACTTTTTCTTGAGCTTTTGAACAATTCAAACCCAATATATCTCGAAATAAAACCAAAATTTTATTTGAGAGGGAATTGTAGTGGAATAATACTTAAAAGTTACTGAATTTAAGTATTTTATAAGTTAAACTCTAACTATCTCCGCAGTATCTTTTCTTAGATAAACCAAACAAGCTTCTACATTTTTATCTGATATGTTTTTAAGAGCATTTTTATATAATTCTACCTGGACGATGTGGGATTCATAAACCTCACTGGAACTTTTATAATCAACTATCAAAAAACTATCTTCCTTTTCCAAAAGCAAATCAATTTGATATCTTTGGGAATTATAATTTAAAGGCTGCTCTTTATAAAGTTTTGAGCCCTCAACCATAGAGATAAATTCTCTTGAGTCCGTAACTCTTTGAACTCTTTGATATATATCTTGCAGACTTTCTCCATCAAGGATATGACCATATCTGTTTATAACACATGTAAAAGCATTTTCCAAAGAATCCTTATCAAAACTCTTCATCATCTCCAGACAGTAGTGAAGAGCAAGACCAAAATTGATACTATAAAAATCTGATTTTATACTCTCTTTTTTTCTATCTATACCATCTTGAAGCCCAAAAGGTTTCAGTTCTATCTCTATACTCTGTTCTACATTTTCCTTCTTTTTCTCCTCCTCTTTGTATGGAGTTATCTTTCCTCTTTTCTCCTCTTTTAATCCCAGATAATCCATAGCACTGCTTTTGGATTTCAGAATAATCACAAGAGCTTCTTTAGCTCTACTGAAAGCTACATAGTGCATATTGAGCATATCCTCATATTCCAGTCTTTCCTCTTTCTCTCTTGCTCTTTTATACGCCTCATCTATATATTCTCTTCCTGAAACTCTTTGATATATATTTTGTAAAACAATTCCGTCATACTCATATAAAAGTGTGGATTTCTTGTTATTCTTTTCTCCCAATCTGTCAACTACTATAACAAAAGGGAACTCCAGACCTTTTGATTTGTGAATTGTAAGTATTTTTATACCCTCACTCTCCTGATTTTTGGAATTTGCCTTTATATTTTCCACATCAAACAAGAAAGATTCTATATCACTGTACCTGCTGACTACTTCAATAAAAGATAAAATATCCAAATCATCGGAAGAAATTTTATATCTATCTACTATCTCTTTTACCATCTTAGGCAAATCCCAATCCAAATCAAACCAACCTATATCCAGTTTTTCAACAGGATTAATACCAAGAAAAGATAAAAAGTTGGCACTATAAAGTTCATCTTGAAAATATACATATTTTAAAAAATCTATTATTGCTGCAACTGCATAGGTTTCCAAAAGCCTTATATTTGCACTAGTCTGTGCTTTTATCCCAAGTCTGCTTTCAATCTGTGTCTGAAGAAGATTTGCATCACTGTTTTTATGAACAAGCAGTGCTATGTCACTTTTTCTTATACCTTTTTTCAATAACTCTTCAACTTTTTCCAAAACAGACTCAACCAAATCATCTCTAAATACAACATCAAGGTATCCTTCTCTCTCAGAGTTGGCCTTCTGTCTGGCATAACCTTCTATCTTATCTTCAAATATCTTATTTACAAACCCGACAACTGTTTTTGAGCTTCTGTAGTTGGTATCCAAAACCTCTTTTTTAAGATTAAATCTGTCTCTAACATATCCAAAAAGCTCTTTTGCTCCTCCTCTGAATCTGTATATAGACTGCTTTATATCTCCGACTATAAAAAGTGATTTAAACTCATTAACACCATATCCGCTTACTACCTCTTCAAAGAGTGGTTCCAAAATTTTATACTGAACTATATTCGTATCCTGAAATTCATCTATCAAGATATGTTCTATTTTGGAATCTAATCTGAAATAGAGAAAATCCTTTTTTATCTCATCTTGTAAAAGTTCAAACAAAACATTTGTAACATCCAAAAAACTGAGTGCACTGTACTCTTTGTTTATGCTCCTGACAGCTTTTTTATATATGACAAAAAGCTGAGCCAATTCACTAAAAAGATGCTTTTCCATAGCAAGAACGAACTTCAACAACTCCTCTTTCAACTCTTGAAAAGTATCATTTATATCATCATCTACATATTTTTTATACTGCCAGTAAGCCAAATTCTCCTTTTTGATATAACCCTTTTTCAGGAGTTCAAAAGGCTCATTAACAAAAAAACTATCTATCAGTTTCTGAGGTGCTCCGTTTTTTTCAAGTAACTCTCTTATCTTGGAGAGTTTTCTAAAAACAGGCTTTCTATCCGGTGTACTTTTCAAACTTTTGAGCCTAGCTTCTCCCTCTTTCTCATAAAAACTCTCCAAAAGCTCAAAAATATCTCCAAGTCTTCTGTTTTGTACCAGAGAAATACTTATCAAACTGTCAAATTTTCCCTCTTTTTTACAGAGAGTTACAAATCTTTTGATTATCTTTTCCCATATTCTATCTTCTTCTATAGCAAAATCAGGCAATAAGCCTGCATAAAGAGAAAATTTTCTGACAATTTTTGCAAAAAAAGAGTCTATTGTGGAAATCAAAAGTTCATCTTTTAAAAATCTTTTTAATATTGTCGGTTTTCTGCTTAAAATTTCCTCTTTACTTAAAAAAGTCTGTCTGCAAATCTCATCCAGTTCACTTCTTCTTTCCAAATCTCTGAGTACTTCATTTATCCTGTTTTTCATCTCGTTTGCAGCTTTGTTGGTAAATGTAAGAGTCAAAATTTTATTTGGACTGGCACCTAAAAAAAGAAGTGATATATATCTGACGGATAAAGCATAAGTTTTACCACTTCCAGCACTGGCTTCCAAAGATAAAAACGGTTCAAAACCTTTCATTTTTTCTCCCTAGTACAAATTTTGTCATAACCGCACCATCTGCAACTATCACTTATACTTACAGGAAAAGAGACCATTCCTTTTTGTAACTCTTCTAAAATTTCATCCAGTTTTTGAAGTTTTAAATCCAGATTTTTCTCTTCTTCCAGAGTGCCATCTTTCAAATTATAGTAGCCAACACTTTTAACTTCTCCCAATTCCATAGCCAAAAGATAGTAAAATTCCAATTGAAAATCGGTACACTTTTCTATAGTTTTCGGTGTACACTTCGGTACTTTTCCGCTTTTATAATCTATAATATAAAGTTCTCCCTCTTTTTTGTCAATCCTATCAACCTTTCCTTCCAAAATCAATCCCTTATATCTTCTTTGCAGACTTTTCTCCAAAAAGACCACTCTAAATCCCTCTTGATATCTCTTCGCTTCCGATACTGCAAATTCTTTTAATCTCTCCAACCATACAAGAGAATAGTACTCTTTTAGAATATCCTCATCTTTTAGAAGGTGTTTTTTCAGGTAATCATACAGATTTTTTTCATTTATCTCTTTCAAATCTTTAAAGGCTGACAACAGAGCTTCATGTAAAAGATTTCCAATATCTGCTTCACTTACCGTTAAAGTAGGCATCTTTGCTTCATCTATTTTAAGTATATATTTAAAATAGTATTTTTGTTTACATGTAAGTATATTTTTAAGTTTACTTGCAGAAAGTGTCTGTATAAAATGAGGAGATTCCAAATCCTTGGGCATGAATTTTTTAGGTTTGTCATAACTTTTAAATATAGAGTTGCATAAACTGCCATATACTTTGTATTTTCTTATACCTAACTCTTCCAAAAATCTGGAAACAAAATTTTGTTCATCATTTACAAAAGATACTGCTACTTTTCTGGCCTTTTCAAAAAGCTTGTAATAATAATATCTTTGTAGGTTTTCCCTATCTGCTTTGGTAGGAAGTTTTGCCAAAGCTCTTATAAAAGAGTTTAAGAACATATCCTTAGAGCTTCTTTTTGGAACAAATTCATCATTAAAATCAACTACAATTACACCTTCATAACTGACTCCCCGACTCTCCAACACTCCCATAACAGTAACTTTACCGCCTCTGGTATCATCTATACTTCTTGATTTTAATCTGGAGAGAAAAATAGTATATGCCTTTTGAAACTCTATACTTCCCAATCTCTCAAGCAATGCTTCCAGTTTGTATAACTCTTCTTGAAAAATCTCACACTCATCATTTGCAATATCTTTTATAATCTCTGTAATCTTTTGCCCGTTACATTTTTTGGAATAGATATCTTTGATTTTTTTACCCTTCTCCTCACTCCCGAAAAGTCTTTTTATCCTGTACACATCCTCCAATTCTCCGTACTTTAAATATCTGTTGAGAGCTTCAAGTTTTTTATATAGTTTTGTCTGAGCATAACTTTCACCCATTGCAAGATTTAAATTATTAAATCTGTCAAATTCTCTAAGCAAACGGGCAAAACTTTCATCCGGAGTAATAACCACGATATTATGGGGCTCTATTCCCTCTTTCACAAACTCAGCGATACTCTCCTGAACAAATATACTCTGAAGTAGCCTTACAGGATAAGAGACAACTTTTGCATCTATCTTTTTTAAAACCAAATGCCTCTGCATCTCAATCTTCCGGGTTGTTAGATTCAGCATATAAGCATATCCGATATTCAAATCAAAGCTTTCAAAAATCTCTATCAGTTTTTTATTATAATGATTTATCTCAAATTCAATCTTCACCTCACCAATTTGTGCCGCTTGTTGTAACAGTCCATACTCAAATTGACTAAGAAGTCCATCCAGATGAATTAAAAAACCACCACTATTTTTGATAAAGTCTTTATTCAATTTATAAATTTCTGGCAAAGTTATTTTGTCATAGAATCCTCTTTTATCCAAAATCTTCTTATAATTTTCAAGAAGAGTTTTTAATATATCCAAATGCTCACTATATTCAGCATAAGTGTCAAAAGATTCCAAATCATCCAAAGAGACTCTCTCTGCAGACAACTCTTCAAAAAAACGAAACAAAAATTCAGAATTTTTCAAAAAAACAAAAAAATCCCTGTCAATTTTAAGTTTGGCAAAATTTTCAAAATTGGAAGCTTCCCTCATAAGTAAAATTCTTAAATCATCATCAGCTAAAACTTTACCATCCACATACAAAAGTCTTTTTTCAAACTCTGCTATACTCATAGCTTTTGGTAAAAGTACATTTGAATCAAAATTTTTATAGTATTCTCTGATTTTTCTTGAAGTTGAATATATCTCTATCATAAGAGTATTATAACCAAAAAGATATTAGATACTGAAAATAAACGAAACCATTTCCAGTTGATTAGAGTAATCTCTGAATCTGTACTTATTCTCACAGGAGGTGCCCTTAAGTCTTATCTATCCTTTTAAACTCTTCATAGGCCTCTTTGATTTGTGTTTCATCATAAACTTTTATACCATTTTGTTTGAGCAGTTTCACACTAACACCGTCGCCTTTAACCAATTTTCCACCAAAACTGCCGTCATAAACCTTTCCGCTTCCACAAGATGGGCTTCTTGATTTCATAATTGCGACTTTTACTCCCTTCTCTTTAACCAAATCAAGAGTTTGTTTGGCGCCTTTTTGAAACTCTTTGGTTTTATCTTCACCGATTTTGTTAAATACTTTTTCCCCTCTTATTTCACAAGGAATTCTGGGAGTAGGCAATCCTCCTGCCACTTCTGGACAGAAAGAGAGCAATAAGTCTTCTTTTATCAACTTTTTGATAATTAAGTTATCTAAAATAGAGTTGTTTTTACCATCATATTTAACATTTTCTCCCATCAAACAAGAGCTTATCAGAATCTTACTTTGTAGCATTTACTTCAAATTTATCAAAACCTTCCAAATCACCTATCTTTGTCTTAGCCAAAATTTGCCATCTGCCAATTTTTGGGATATCTATCTCTCCATAATAATAAATACCATTATCTATTTTGTTTGGTTTTATATTTTGATTATATTTGTTGGTATCCGGTCTGGTTATTAAAAGTTCTATTTTTGCATTATTTATCTTTGAATTTCCATCTTTATCAACAATCTCCAAGAGTAGAGAATTTTTTCCTATATCAAATCTATCTGTTTTACAAATAACACTGTATTTTGCATCAAATTTTGCTTTTTTTTCTAAAAGTGTATTAATATTTGTATCTACATACTGATATTTATCTATAAAATAAGTATCTTCCTGCACAGGATTTTCAAGTGCTATTTTGACAGTCCAAGCCCCTGCAATAACTACACTAAGTATGATACCCACTATAGCATGAGGCCAGTAGTTTCTCTCTTTTTTCATCTATTTTTTTATCCTTCTGTAAAAATACCATCCAAAAACCATCAGTAAAAATCCAAATATCGAAATATTCAAAAAACTTATCAATTCTTTGTTTGTACTTCCAATTGCACTGTCAAGTTTTATATTTTTACTGTTGGAAATTTGTTCAACCAAATCAGCATATCCATTTAGAAGTGCAGCACTAACACTTACATTTTTTTTCTTTCCTGTCAATAAAGGAATAATACTTCCCTCCCACGGATAAGGTGAAAGTATGGCTTCTTTGTCAAAAAGCTCCTCTATATTTTTTGAACTGTAGATATCAACTTTTTTATCATCAAGAGAGAGAGTTAAAATAACAAAAGGAGGTTTTATTTTCCCGGAAAAATCTTTTTCAAACTCTATTATATTTTTACCGTTTAAACTCTTCTTTGCAACAAGATATGCTTTGATACCTGTTTTCTGATACAACTCATTTGCCATCTGCTCTATTTTTTCAGCAGTCTTTTCCAGAATAACATTTTCATTAATTACAAAATCATCTGCTCCGAACAGAGTAGAGGAGAAAAAAAGCACAAGGAGAAGTAAAATTCCCCTGTGCTTTTTGTTGATTATCTTTTTCATTAACCGATAAAAAGATGATTCGGAGTTAAAACAGCCCAAGCTGAAACAGCAGCCATGATTACCAATCCCCATGTGATAATTTTATCCATATTTTCAGCCATTATATCTCCTTATTTTTTCTCAATAACCACTAATTTTGCATTATTTGCATCTCTCATTTTGATAGCCTGCTTGTCAGTTATTTTATAAGGCTGATTTGCAACTGCTCTCTGTGCGGAGATTGCCCACATAGTCAAACCTGCCAATATACTAAGCAGTAAAGCGGTAGCTATCAACATACCTGTAACTCCGTTCAATCCAAATACATTTCTATTAGTATTTTCCATATCTTATCCTTATTCGCTTAGTGAATTAACATATGTACCGGCAGCAAGCTTTTGAACTTTTGTAAGTCTTCCGTCGTCAAACTTAGGCATTGTTCCTATGAAACCTTTTTTGCCGTGATTTAACACATCTACTACAAAGTCAGCCGTACCGTACTTTGATAAAGCAGGAGCGCTTCCGCCCATACCTTTACCGTCTTCACCGTGACAAGCACCACAAGTTGCCCAAAGCTCTTTACCCTGTGCAACAAGCTCAGGATGTTTAGTCTTTTTAACACTTGAGATATCGTTCATTATATAAGCGGCAACCGCTTTTGCACCCTCTTTATCCAGCATACCCGCAGGCATTTCACCTAGAGGATAATTCATACCCTTTGAGCCTTTAAGAACAGTTTGAACTATCGCTTCTTCTGTTCCCCACTGCGTCAAATCTGCAGCTTTTCCATTCATACCATCACCGGTAATTCCGTGACAAGGGGCACATTGTACTAAAAATACACCCTCTCCCATATTTTGCAAAGTATCTTTATCGGGATTTGCCCATTTGCTCTCAAACCTTGCATTATACTCATTTACCTCTTCATTATACTGTCCTAACTGTGAGAAAGTTGCCAACGGATACCCCATAAAAAAATACCAAAGTCCCCAAACTATCGTTCCTATAAATGTTAAAGACCATCCTATAGGAAGTGGATTACTGTACTCTCCGATACCGTCCCAATTATCTCCGGTAAGCTCTCCCGTACTCTTGTCGGTTTTCATCTGTTTAATGTATTTACCGGCAACACCGACAGTTAAAATCAAAATTGCCGCCGCTCCTATGAGTGTCAGCAAATTAACATTATCATTTAGCCAATTCATTTTTAACGCTCCTATTTATCTTTATCTTCGTTTCGTGGCTCTATGGTTTCAACAGGCTTATCGTTTATCTCGTCATCCAAAGCCATTTTCGCATACTTCTCATAATCTTTTACTCCATCTTTTTCACTCTTGTAAAGATGATATATATAGCCATACAACATAAATACTAAAAAGACTATCATAAAAAAGTATCCGTAGCCTTGCATCAGCCTTATTGATTCCATATCCACAACTATTTCCTTATTTTAAACTGTTCAAGTATGCTATAAGTGCGACTATCTCTTTGATTTCGCCTTTTTTAAACGCATCTTTAACATCTTGGTTTTTCATATCGGCAATAATCTTTTCGGCCTCTTTGAAAGCCTCTTTTTTTGCCTCTTCAAAACTTCCAAGTTTCGGCATACCCGGTTTGTCATAAGGAACATCAAAAACTTTTTTAACTGTATATGCTTCAGCATAAGCAGTCTCTAAATCAGCATTGTTCTTAAACATATGAGGATATTTCGGCATAATTGAACCAGGAACCACATCCGCAGGAGCCAACATATGGTTTTCGTGCCAGTCTGTTGTTCTATAGTTTCCTACCCTGTGAAGATCAGGACCGGTTCTCTTACTTCCCCATAAAAATGGTCTGTCATACGCATATTCACCACTTAGCGAATAAGCACCGTATCTGTCAGTCTCACTCTTAAACGGACGAATAAGTTGAGAGTGACAAGCGTTACAACTATCTTTTATATATACCTGTCTTCCTGCAAGCTGAAGCATGGTATAAGGTTTAGTACCAACAACAGGTCTTGCACTATTCATAAAATCCGGAAGAATCGTAACTACACCAGCATATGCGATAACTACAAAGACACCTACCGCAAAAAAGAATGGATTTTTTTCTAACCAATGAAACATATCATACCTCCTTTGTTACGCCATAGGTGAAGCATATTGAGGTTCTTTCTCAATCGCTTTACTTGCCGTTGCTGTTTTATACATGTTATATGCCCACATAAAAACACCTATTAGATAAAATAATCCACCTGTGGCTCTAAGAGTATAGTAAGGATGAAGAACTTCAACCGTATCTATAAATGAGTAAGCCAGGTTACCGTACTGATCAGTTGCTCTCCACATCATACCTTGAGTAATTCCCGCTATCCACATACTTGAAAAGTACATAACGATGCCGGTTGTCTGAAGCCAAAACTGTATCTCCATAAGTTTTTTACTATAAATCTCTCTTTTAAACATTCTTGGTGCCATATGAAATAGACCTGCTATAATCATAAATCCAACCCATCCAAGAGTACCGTCATGAACATGTCCCGGTATCCAGTCTGTAAAGTGCGCAATAGCATTTACAGATTTGATAGCTTGAATTGGACCCTCAAGAGTACTTAACATATAGAATGTTGAAGCTAATACATAAAATTTAACCAAAGGATTCTCTTTTAGCTGTCCCCACTCACCTTTCATAGTAAGTAACATATTGATAGCACTACCCCAAGATGGTAAGATTAGAACTATTGAGAAAATTGAGCCCATTGTCTGAACCCAGTCAGGCACTGTTGAGTAAAGAAGATGATGTCCGCCAGCCCAAAGGTAAACAAACATCAATCCCCAAAACGATAATAATGACAATTTATATGAAAATATCGGCTGACCGGACTCTTTTGGTAGAAAGTAGTATATCATCGCGATAATAGGCACAGTAAATACAAATGCAACCGCATTGTGTCCATACCACCACTGAACCATAGCATCGTTACTTCCTGCATACATTGAAACAGAGTGATACCATTTACCCATACCCGAAATAAAATAGGTAGGTACTTCCATATTGTTAAATAAATAAAGCATAGCAACACCCAAGAAAGTCGCTATATAGTACCAAACTGAGATATAAAGTACTTTTTCTCTTCTTATTCCGATAAGTCCGAAGATACTTACACCCCATAAAACCCATATAACAACTATGGCTATATCTATAGGCCATTCAAACTCTGCGTACTCTTTTGAACTTGTTATACCCATAAGAAGTGAAACTACTATAGCAACTACAGTTAAAATATATATCCAAAACTGTAATCTTCCTATAAACATCAAAAACTTTGATTCTGCCATAGAGACTTTAAGTACTCTCTGCCCTACATAGTACCAAGTCGCAAATATACCGCTTACGGTAAAACCAAATGCAACCGCATCGGTATGCAAAGGTCTTAGTCTTCCAAATGTCCCATACTCTCCGAAGAGATTGCTAAGCTCCGGAAATGCCATTTGAAAGGCTATAAAAACGCCTATTGTCATACCCACAATACCAAGTAAAATTGTGGCTACAGTAAAGCATTTTGCTACTGTATAGTCGTAGTTAATCGCATTACTAGACTGCATCAATTCCTCCTAATTATTTTTTATGTCACAAAAATATCACATAATTAACGAATTATATTCTCTTTTTGTTAGATTTTTCCTTAATAGGATTAAATTTGTATTAAATCAAAACAGGAACATTACTCTGTGTATATTTTATACCCGAGTCCCGGTACATTTTTAATAAAATTCCTGTCAGTTTTTTCTCTTACTCTTTTTATAAAAGTTCTTATAGCACTGTCACTTACCTGTTTATTGGCCCAAACATACTTTTTAATCTCTTCATGTAAAACAAAAACTCCAAGATTTTTAACCAATATAGATATAAAAAGCAACTCCTTTTTTGTAAGTGGTATTATCTGTTTATCTTTTATTAAAACTCTTCCGCTTTTATCAAATTTGTAACCGTTACCCAGTTCAATAACATCACCTATGGATAACAATTCTTTTGCCAAAATTTTTAGAGCTTCCATCAAATTATCAGGGTCAATCGGTTTTATAAGATACTTGTCTATACCGATATCTATAGCTTTTAGAAGTCTGTCTTTTTCACTAAAAGCACTTAAAACAACTACGGGGGTATCTCTTGAAACTTTTTTTATCTCTTTGGACATTTCCAAACCGTCCATGATGGGCATAAGTATATCAGTTATAACGATATCAGGTTTATATTTTAAGAATTTTTTGAGTCCCTCCTGCCCATCTTTTGCCACTATAAAATTTGCAAATTCTTCTCCAATAGCACTATGCAGGGCATTTACTATCTCTTTTTCATCCTCTACAAATAAAACTGTCAATTTAGATAAATTACTCAAAACAAACTCTCCTATCCTATCTTTTTAGATGGTATGACTATCTTAAAAACAGCTCCGTCTTTACTGTTTATAACACTGATTGTACCATTCATACTGTTTTCTATAATCATTTTACTCATATAAAGTCCAAGTCCCGTACCACTGCTTGAATGTTTTGTTGTAAAATAGGGATAAAATATTTTATCCATTACAGCAGGATTTATACCGCCTGCATAATCCTCAAAAAGAACGCTCACATAACCTTTAGTCTGAACATCTACCGTTATATCTATCTTCTTGTTTTCAATTCCTTTCAATTTATAAGCATCTTTGGAATTGTTAATCAGATTAACTAATACTTGTGAAAATTGGCTTAAATATCCATTAATTTGTGCCTTTTTTATACAATTCACTTCTATTTGTAACCCATGTCTATGAATTGTACCCTCCATCATTCGTAAAGTTTCATTGATTGCATCAGAAACCATAAATGTTTTTTTCTCCAAATTAGGATTAAAAAAGTTTCTAAAATCCTCTATAGTATTGGACATTTTTTTTATAACCATTTTAGAATGTTCATAACTGTCCATAAAATCTTTTTCTCTTTTTATACCGCTTTCCAAAAAAATCTTTTTCATCTTATATATAGTAATTCCTAGCTCGGATAGAGGCTGTCTCCACTGGTGAGCTATATTTCCTATCATCTCTCCCATTGCCGCAAGACGGGACTGTTGAAAAAGAAATCTGTCTTTTTCTCTATTTTTGGCAACTTCTTCCTGAACTCTTTTTTCCAAATCCCTGTTGAGTTTTATCAGCTGTTTTGTCTGTTTTTGTACTCTGTGCTCCAAAGTAGCATTTAATTTCTCAAGTTCTTCCTCTTTTTTCTTCAGTTCATTGGTAAGTTCTATATTTCTGGTAACATCATATCTTACCGCTATAAACTCTTCTATTTCACCGTTTTTATCCAAAATCGGAATTACTGTTGTATTGACATAAAATGTTTTACCTGTTTTAGAAAGATTTTTGACTGTAGCCTTATATGTTTTTTTTGCAAGAATAGTATCCCAAAGTCTTTTAAAAACTTCGGCAGAGACATCCGGATGTCTCACTATAGAATGCGGTTTTCCTATTAGTTCCTCTCTTGAATACTCTGAAATCTTACAAAACTCATCATTTACAAATGTTATAACACCGTCAATATCCGTTTTTGAAACTATATTACTCTCTTCTATAGCTTTTTTATACTGGGTAAGAGTCATTTTATCTTATCACTGAAGAGTATCCCAGGTATGCCATATATATACCATAGAATATAATAACCAAAGAAGCCAGTTTTATCATCACTTCTCTAAAACCACTCTGTTTCAAGAACCCTATAATAAATCCAAATCCCAAAAGTGAAGGTATAGTTGACAATCCAAAAATCAACATAGTAACTCCACCCCAAAAAACAGAACTTGTCGCTGCTGCAGAAACTGCGAAAAAATAAACCAATCCGCATGGCAACATACCGTTTAACATACCCAAACCGTAAAAACTATACAGATTTTTCGAATGAATCAAAAAAGAGAAAGCTTTTTTGACAAACGAATTTGTTGCCAAAGAAACTTCAAGAGAAGTTAAAAACTTTATTTTTCCCATTAAGGACAGACCCATCAAAACCATAAAAACACCGATAAAAAAGTAAAAATATCCCGTTGATGTGGTTGAAAAAGATATCACACTTCCCAAATAGCCAAAAAGCATACCTAAGATAACATATGATGTAACTCTTCCGAGATTATATGCAAGATGAGAGATAAACTGCTTTGATTTTGAAGATTTGGTATCTATTTTGGCACTGCTGTATGCAACTATAAAACCACCGCACATTCCTATACAATGCCCAAGACTACCTAAAAATGCCACCATTACAATTGTTGCAAAGTTTAATGTTTCTATTTCTCAGCCTTTAAATTCTTTTTGCAAACTCTTTAAATATATACTTACTATCATGAGGTCCCGGACTTGCTTCAGGATGGTGCTGAACCGAGAAGATATTCTTATCTATATACTCCAAACCCTCTATCGTATTGTCAAAAAGATTTACATGTGTTACTTTTGCGATAGAACAAACAGAATCAGGAACATTATAGTTGTGATTTTGTGCTGTTATCTCCACAACTTTGGAGTCTTGATTTTGTACAGGATGATTTCCTCCGTGCTGTCCGAAAGATAGCTTATATGTTGGATGCCCATGGGCTATAGAGAGAAGCTGATGTCCAAGACATATGGCAAACATAGGAATCTTTGCGTCTATCAACTCTTTTATTTTTGTTATCTCATCTTTTAAAACCATAGGGTCTCCTGGACCGTTTGAGAGAAATACTCCGTTTATATCTCCCTCTTTATATCTCCTGATTAAATCTTCAGGATTAAAATCATATGGTATTACTTCAACCAAAAGCCCCGCTTCACAAAGCTCATTTAGTATATTTCTCTTCACACCAAAATCAATAACAACAATCTTTTTGGAGCCATCTAAATCAGTATCTTTATATCTCAATTCAGCAGGGTTCCAAGATGAAAATTTATGGATATATCCCTCTTTTGTACTCACCTCTTTGATATAATTAACCTCTTCTATTCTAGGAGAGTTTTCAAGTATCTCTTTCAATCTTTCTTTATCCGAAATCTCTGTAGAAGCTATCATCATTTTGGGACCGTTATCTCTAATTTTTTTTGTTAAAAATCTTGTGTCTATATCACATATTCCAAGAGAATTATGCTCTTTTAAAAACTCTCCCAGACTCTTTTCTCCTCTGAAGTTTGAATATTGTTCGTTATAGTTTCTTATAAACATACCGCTTGCATGTATGGTTTTACTCTCCAAATCATCATCATTTGTTCCGACTATTCCAATCTCAGGCATAGTAAAAACCACAAACTGCCCGGCATAACTCGGATCACTCATAATCTCTTGATAACCGCTCATGGAAGTATTAAAAACTATTTCTCCCACCTTTGTACCATTGTCTCCAAAACTGTTTGCTTCCAAAAATGTACCGTCTTCTATATATATCCAAACAGGAGTCATAGCAACATACCTCTTCTCCTAAGCTCTTCTTCATAAAGTCTTTCAAAGACCAGATCGTATTCGGCTGAGCCCGGTATCAGTTTTCTTTTATAATTTTCTATCTGTATAGCCACCTCATCTTCTATACCTTCAAAATTCTCAAGATACTGTTCTATTGAATTATATATAACATTTTTTACACGGTTTTCAGATACACTATACTCTATCAAACCCTGTTTCCAGGCATTTTCCAAAATCTTATGTGCAATTTCGTTAAATCTGTCTTCATAGGAGAGTAAAACTTCAAAATCTTTTGCAAGTTTTTTCTTTACAAGCCAAAACATACTCTTTCTGTCAACTTGCATAAACTCTATATCATCTTCATTTTCATCCAAAATCTCATTTACTCTCTCTTCAAGAGCAAGCTCTTTTTTTATATCTTCTTCTATATATTCGCTTGCCATTTTGGCAACAGGTTCTATACCCTGAGTCAATTTGATAAATCCGCTGTTTAACATATCTATAGCTACTTTGTTAGCAATATAGGGAGCGTGAGGTAATCTGATTTTCATCAACAACCCTTCTTTTGAATTAGCACAAAACTTGTACCGTTATTATTTTATCCAAAATAAGGTAAATATCTCTTTAGGGCAAAAATTGTCACAAAAATATTGCCTATCTCTTCATAAGCAACAATCCTCCGACTGCCATCATCGAAATTCCCGCAGTTTTGTTGATAATTGAGCCTATCTTTGGATTTTTTATATTCTCTTTGGCCTTTGAAGCAAAATAGGCATAAAAAGAGAGTATAAAAGCCAGTGTAGTCAAAACCATAGTTACGACAATAACAGTATCTTTGAAAGTGATATTTTGCAAATCCACAAATGTAGGTAAAAATCCAATATAAAAAGCTATCACCTTGGGATTGCTCAAAGTAATAAACAATCCGGAAAGAAAATCCCCAAACAAACCTCTTTTTTTACTTTTTTGTAGCAGAAAACTGCTGTTTTTGGATATAAACATTTTATATCCGATATATACCAGATAGAGTCCTCCTGATATTTTAACAATAAGAAAAAGAGTGTAAAATTTTGAAGCTACTATGCTAAGACCATAAATACTCAAAAGCAGAAAAACTATATCTCCCACAACCATTCCGACAGACATACTCAAGGCATAAGGAAGACCGCTTCCCAAAGCCCTTGACACTACAGCTAAAACTCCCGGACCAGGAGTAGCCATAAATATAAATATGGCACCTAAAAATGCCAAAGAAGTAAATAAATCCACATCTATTCCGGCTGTAGTATAGAGAATTTTTCTCTCTCATACTCCTCTTTGGTAATAGCACCTTTTTGAAAAAGAGAGTTTAGTTTTTCCAATTTGTCATATTTATCAAGACTTCTATCTTCTTTTACTTCTCTGTTTGCAGACTCCTCACCGGACTCTTTTTTAACAAATCCAAGTTTTCTGCCCAAAAATGAAAAAACTTTTTTGATTCCTCTCCAAATTTTAGGCAAAAACCAAACCAAAAACAGTATAAAAACAACCAAAAAAACAGCAAAAAGTATAGGATGATTAAGTGCTGCCCAAACTCCTGTAATAACTGCTATATCTTCACCTATACTAGCACCCCAGTTGGTAAAAGGCTCAGGAGAGGTGTTAATCAAAACCCTGCTTCCGGCTTTTAGTGAGTGAGTAGAAGCAGCCATGGCACCACCCAAGAGTGCAGCCGAAAATTCTGCGGCACTTCCCATATCCACCATAGCACCGGCAGCTAAAAGTGCTCCGGCAGGAATCCTAACAAAAGTATGTATTGCATCCCATCCGGTATCTACTCCCGGAACTTTGTCTGCAAAAAATTCAACACAGTACATCAAAGCAGCTGAACCTATAACCAATGGATTTGCCAGAACTTCAAGTCCCGGAGGCAAAGCAACAGAACCGTTTGCGGCACTTATTCCAAGCACCAAAATAGTCGCATAAAGATTTATACCACTTCCCCATGCCGCACCCATCGCCATGGTGATTTGGTTGATGATATCATTGTAGTGTTGCATTTATATCCTCCTTTGAGGTGTTGAAAGGAGGACCCTCCTGAAGTCTTTTTGTCACTTTTGAAGCCTTCTTGGGATCCATCTTTGCCATAATCTTAGATATCTTTTTTGAAGGAAGACTAAAGAGTATAGAGGCAGCCTCATCGGTATTCATATTTTCAAGTATAACAGCAGCTGCAGAATCTTTCATCTTGGAGTAGGTATCACTGAGTTTACTCTTTTTTACTCCGTTTATACTCTTAAGTAACTCTTCATTTTTTGCCACCAATTCTTCTATGTCTTTTTTCTTTTGCTCTATTTCACTCTTTTTTTGTTCTAAAAAATTTTTTTCTTTTTCTATTTTTTCTTTCTGCTTCTCAAAAAGGGCATTGGTAGCTGCTTTTAATGCTTCAAAAGACTGTCTTGCCTCATCAATCTTCTCTATCTCATTTAAAAGTTCCTGTTTTCTCTGTTCAAAAATCTGAGTACAATCAACGCTTTCTCCAAATAGAAAAAGAGTTAAAAAAAGAGTTAAAAATACAATTTTAAACATTACTTTCCTCTCTTGTAGAGCATATTTGCAACTTCATCCAAATCTTTTTGCTCCAGCTTTTTTATCCTGTCCATTTTTTTCTTAAATTCAACCTCTTCGAGGTATTTTATCTTTTCATACTCTATATTTGCCTTTTTGTATTCCTGATGTTTTTTTGCCAACTGCATCTCTTTTACATGTAAGATTCTCAGCAAATCATCTTTTTGATTACCCAACAGTCTTTTTTGTTCATTATAAGAACTAAAAAGTATCATATCTCCACTTACAGGAGTTTTTAAGGATTTTATCTCTTCATATACTTTATCCAGTTTTTTCTTTAATCCTCTTATCTCCTGTTTTAACTTTATTACCTCACTCTCTATTTTATCAAGTTTTTGTTTTCTTATCTTTGATATTTTTGAAAACATTTTAAAGAATTATGGTTTCATCTCTTTTTGGTCCGGTTGATACAAGACCGACTTTTACTCCGGAAACCTCTTCGATTTTCCTGATATAATCCTGAGCACTCTTTGGTAAATCATCCCATGAAGTTACACCTTTTGTTTTATCCCAACCTTCAAACTCTTCATAAACAGGTGTTATGTTTTCAAGAGATTCCGGTAGTGTATAAACTCTTTTACCTTCAATTTCATAAGCCACACATATTTTTACTTTTTCAAATCCGTCAAGTACATCAAGCTTCATAAGAGATAATCTGTCACATCCGTTTATTCTTCCTGCATATCTGACAGCAACAGCATCAAACCAGCCACATCTTCTAGGACGACCTGTAGTTGTACCGAATTCTCTTCCGTTTTTTCTAAGTTTGTTACCGTCTTCTCCCAAATCTTCTGTCGGAAAAGGTCCGTTTCCTACTCTTGTGCAGTAAGCTTTTACGATGCCCGTAACCTCTCCTATATCCTTTGGATTGAGTCCCAAACCTATACAAGCTCCTGCGCTTATGGTAGAAGAACTTGTCACATACGGATATGTTCCGTGGTCTATATCCAGAAGTGTTCCCTGGGCACCTTCTAGTAAAACTCTCTTATTGTTGTCTAGTGCTTCCCATACCATAGATGTTGTATCAGCTGCAAAAGGCAATAACTCTTTTGCATAGATATCTAACTCTTTTTTCAAATCTTCAAAATTCGGAGTCTCTATATCCAAAGCTTTAAAAATCGCACTGTTTATCTCAAAATACTCTATTAAAGATTGTGCAAGTTTTTTCGTATCTTTCAATTCGCCTATTCTGTGTCCGCTTCTTTCTATCTTGCTACCGTAAGCAGGCCCTATCCCTCTTCCGGTAGTACCTATCGCTTTTTTACCTCTTAGTCTCTCTCTTGCCTGGTCAATAAGGATATGGTGTTTTAGTATCATATGTGCTTTATCGCTTATAAAGAGTCTGCCATCTAAATCTTTAAACTGTTTCATCTCTTTGATAAGCGCTTCAGGGGATATTACAACTCCGTTACCTATGATATTTACAGCTTTCGGATTTAAAACACCTGAGGGGATAAGATGCAATGCGTAGGTGTTTTCTCCTACAACTATTGTATGCCCGGCATTGTGTCCTCCCTGATAACGACAAACCATATCGTAATCTTGTGCCATCAAATCTACTATCTTTCCTTTTCCCTCATCTCCCCATTGAATTCCTACTATCAAATCACTTTTCACTTCTACTGCCCTTTTATTAATGTATCTATTATCGCATCGGTATATAGACCAAAACCGCTTGATCTTATACCATCATTTTCATAACTTCCGCCAAGTCCCAAAGTCAGGTTTTTATTGATAAACCTAAAAAACAATCCGTCATAATATCTCATCTTCGCATAATACAAAGGAGAAAAAACAACTCTTTTATAATCTATCTTATCATACATGCTTTTCATTCTCA
>CAYRRJ010000006.1:0-18510 GCA_964426645.1 uncultured Campylobacterales bacterium
TATCTAGTGCATTGTTTGGTACAACTCTATCGTATATGTTTAGTGTAAATATAGATGAAAAGGGTTAAAAATATAAAAGATATTATAAGCCAAGCAATGCTGAAAAAACTCTCTTTTTTATTTGTCAAAGTATATTCTTTTTCTACAAGAGAGAGTAATTTTAGGAGATCCGTATCTAAATTGATTTTTTTGTACTTCTTTACTATTTCGTGCAAAGAGTTTATGTTATTTATAGTTGCTTTTATATTCATATATAGATATGAGAATTTTATGTCATGATATTTTTCATTCAGTTGTTTTATGTTCTCTATATTCTTTTGAAGGATATGATGATTTAATTTGATATTTAAGGAGAGCTTAAAAGTATCTATAACAGCTTTTCCCAGTATGTTTAATTCATGTAAATTCAGTTTTTTCTCTTTTTTTATTGCTTGAGCCAGATCAAAAAGATAAGGTACGGCATTTATAGTATAAGCATTGATGGTTTTGAAATGTTCTAGCAAATAGCTCTTTTTTGCAAAATCATTTTCTATATTTTTTAGATATAGTTTTGATTTTTTGTTAAATTTATAGTAGATTTTCAGTTCTTCAAGCAGAGTATCAAAGTTTTTTGTTTCTTTTACCACTTCATCATAGTTTATAAAAGTAAATTTTCGAGATATAAAACTGTTCAATCTTGTATTGCTTATTCTCATTTTTTCAATTGTGTTTATGATGTTGTTAAATTCTATGATGTAATTTTTCATAGATAAAATTTGCAGTATGGAAAAAATAGCAAATACGATAAATGCAGATAAAAAGACTATACCTAAGATATATTTTCTATTTATTTTCATACTTTAAAATTTCCCCAGTTAGAGTTTTTAGAAAAGCAACTATTGAGTCTATCTCTTTATCACTAATTATTTTTCCCAGTTGGTGGTAAGACATAAATTTTACTGCATCTTCAAGTGTATCATATCTTCCGTCATGCATATATGGGGCAGTAAGAGCTATATTTCTAAGGGTTGGTACCTTAAAAAGATACTTCTCACTCTCTTTTTTTGTGATTTCGTATCTTCCTAAATTTTTGCCTTTTATATCCTTTAAAAGTCCAAATTTTGCATACATATTGCTACCAAGATTGATGCCATGATGACAGGCTATACACCCTTTGGATTTAAATATCTCATAACCGGTTTTTGCTTTTTGTGATATGGCATTTTTATCTCCTTTGAGATATCTGTCAAAAGGAGCATTTGGTGTGATAAGAGTTTTTTCAAACTCTGCTATGGCATCGGTTATATTCTTCTTGGTGATACCGTCTTTATATATCTTTTCAAACTCTTCTTTATAAGAGGTTTTGTTTAAAACAGAGAGTAGATTTTTAAAGTTATTTCCCATTTCATCCGGATTTGTGATAGGCCCTTCAGCTTGTTCCTGCAGGTTCTTGGCTCTTCCATCCCAAAACTGGACAAAGTTATATCTGGCATTTAAAACAGTTGGAGAGTTTATATTTCCCTCTTTCCCGTCTATTCCAAAAGAGAATTTAAGGTTGTCATCTCCGCCTTCTGTAAGTATATGACAGTTAACACATGCTATGGTTCCATCTTTTGAAAGTATAGGGTCAAAAAAAAGCTTTTTACCCAGTCTTACTTTTATTGGATTGACATCATTTACATGTAAAGGTATGGGAGTTATTGGCTCCTGAGAAAAAGAGAGTGTACAAAACAGAGAAAGAATCAGCATCATGTTGAACATTTTGTACCCTTTTTGGGGAAAATTATAACATTATTTGTCAATTGTAAAGCTGAAATATTTTGAGCTAAATCCTTTATTTCCGATTTTATTATATTGGATACCGGCACCTTTGAAGTTAAATACTTCCTGATATAACAGACCAAGTGCATATCTGCTTTCTTTGTTCTTTGGATCAGTCAGTTTTGAGAGTTCAAGGAGTGCTATAGCATTTTCCACATGTTTTGCACCTATAGATGCAACGGCTGCGAGAAAGAGGGTTTTAGTATCTTTTTGATTATATTCATCTATAAGTTGGTTGTATATGGTGTATGATTCTTCAAAATCGTTTGTATATATGTCAACATATGCCAATGTATGTAGTATCCCTATAATATCATTTTTTTCAAGATGTACTGTTTTCTTTAATTCGTCTCTTTGTCTGTATATAAGACCGGAGATTTGTAAAAGTT
This sequence comes from uncultured Campylobacterales bacterium, assembly GCA_964426645.1. GTDB lineage: Bacteria > Campylobacterota > Campylobacteria > Campylobacterales > Sulfurospirillaceae > CAYRRJ01. Next base: position 2,190 of record CAYRRJ010000006.1, read on the forward strand.
TGGTATATTGTGATTTTATTATATGAGGACCGTAATAAAATGATTTGAAATCAAGTGGTTTGTTTTTGAATTCTATTTGAAAATATTTAGCATATTCTTTTATACTTTTTTGAGAATATTTCATATTGAAGTAAATTATATTGCTTAACATATCTTTGGGCAATAATGCTTGAAGTTGCATCGATTTTTTTCTATATAGGCTATTGTTTGAGATTTTTTGTGATATTACTATATCAAGTATAAGATTGAGAGGATTCTCTTTTTTCTCTGTTTCAATCCACCTGGAAAGTGAAAACTGGTTGTTTTCACTGAGATGAATAAGTGATATATAGAGGTTTGATTCTTTTAGGTTTTTGTCTGAATTGATACTGCTTTTTACATCTTCTATAAGTTTTGTTATATCTTTACCTATAATCTTTCCGCACATGATGGCAAAATCACCTGCAAGATAGTTTCTATTATCCAAATGATAACTTGTTGAAAAGTGTTTGTAGGCTTTTGTATAATTTCCTATTTGGGCATAGCTGAGAGCTAGATTATAGTGAAGTATGGCATGTTTGGGATAATCTTTTAAAAGAGATTTAAACATATCATTTGCCTGATATATATGGTTGTTTAAAGCCTTTTTTATAGCTTTTGCTATAGAGATATTGACTTTTGAGATAGTTGAACTGGTTTTTAGGTAGTTTAAAGCAGGTCCTAGCTCATTTATAAAGATGTTCATACTTCCTTTTCTTATGTATTTTATGCTTTGTTTGGCATTAAATACCTTATATGGAGCAAAGTAAAAAATCATTGCATACGTATTTTCATCATTGAAAAAAAGTTCTTTTTCAAAATCTCTTTGTGCTATGGTGATATCAAAAAGAGATTTTTTTAGTTTTGTTTTTATAGGATAGGTTTCTACAGCTTTTTTTTCATCAAGGAGAAGAGTCTCTTTTAAAAGTTTTGCACTCTCTGTAAGATTGCCAAGTTTGTTTTCCACCAAAGCAAGTGCCAGTTTGACTTTTATAGGTTCATTTGTAAAGGCTAGAGCTTTGGTCAAGTGTTTTTTTGCTATGGTATATTCTCCGATTCTTGCATATAAGAGACCAAGAGGCAGATTGTCTTCGTTGGCCGTTGTTTTTAGAAGTTTGTTTATAGCCCCTTTGTCATTACCTATGAAAGCCAGAATTTTGGAAGAGAGATAATTTTGTTCATCTATGTAAAATTTACTGTTAGGATGAGAATATGCACTTAATGCTTCATAATAAAAATCTTTATAATAGTTTATAAGCCCCATTTGATAGCTGTAAAGAGGAGAATTTGTATCATATGGCAGGTAAGTATAGGCTAAGTCTATATAGTATTTGAAAAGTTTTTCGTTTTTCAGATGTAAAGAACTGACAGCTGCATTTATTGCACTTTTACATTTTTGTTCTCCGTTTTGTATAGCTTTTTTAAAATATTCCAGCGCTCCTTGATAATTTTCTTCTCTCATATTTGCAACACCTATATTGTAAAAGGATAGACCTTCGTTATAAGTAGCAATTTGTTGGTATATTTTCAGGGCTTCCTGTTTTTTCCCTTTTTCATATAATACATTGGCTTTTTTTATCATATTGTCAATTTTTGATGGTGAAAAAGGTGATTTTTTTTCCTCTTTTTTTATAAGTTTTTGGACGATTTTATGAGTATTTATCTCTTTGGCTTTTGGTGCTTCTTTATCTTTTATGAGGATTATGATGATTATAACAACAACCATCAAGAGAACTAAAAGAGCGATAATGACTATGAGAAGTTTTTTGTTTATACCTTGTTTTTTTTCATCAGATGAAGCAGGTTTGTTTTCCTCTTCTTTTTTCTCATCCTCATCCGATTCTAAATCAAGTATCTCTTCATTGTCTTCTACTTTTTCATCATCCTCTTCTAGTATTACTACCTCTTCTTCTGCCATCTATTTCCTTTACATGTAAGGCTTTAAAACTTCCGGTATTTTTATAGTACCGTCTTTTTGTTGATAATTTTCCATGATAGCAATAAGTGTTCTTCCAACTGCCAAAGATGAACCGTTTAGCGTATGTACAAGTCTGTTTTTCTTGCCATCTTTATATCTTATCATTGCTCTTCTGGCTTGAAAATCTCTTGTATTGGAGATAGAGCTTATCTCTCTGTATCTGTTTTGTCCTGGAAACCAAACTTCCAAATCGACTGTTTTAGAAGCACTAAATCCAAGATCCCCTCCACAAAGCATAAGATGTCTGTGTGCAAGTCCAAGAGAAGTAAGCAAGTCACTGGCACACTCAACCATTTGCTCAAAAATATCATCACTCTCTTCAGGCTTTGAGATAACTACTAGTTCTACTTTGTCAAACTGATGTTGTCTTATCATACCTCTTGTATCTCGTCCTGCACTTCCTGCCTCTTTTCTAAAACATGCGGTATATGAAGTCATCTTTATTGGAAGTTCGCTTTCTTGTATAATTTCATCATTAAATAGATTAGTTAGAGGTACTTCTGCAGTTGGTATCAAAAACAGCTCTTCATCTTCTATCTTAAAGAGGTCATCTTCAAATTTAGGAAGTTGTCCGGTTCCTGTAAGTGTTTTTCTATTGACTATATAAGGGACTGCCACCTCTTTGAATCCTCTTTTTGCATTGAAATCAAGCATATAGTTTATGAGTGCTCTTTCTAATTTTGCTCCCTCATTTACTAGCACAGAAAATCTACTTTTAGAGAGTTTGACACCCCTTTGAAAATCTATCCATCCATCACTTATCTCCCAATGCTCTTTTGGCTCAAAATCAAATGTAGGTGGAGTCAGAACTTTTTTAATCTCCACATTATCATTTTCATCTTCACCTTCTGGGACTTCATCATCAGGGAGATTTGGTACTCTCAGTGCTATTTCATATAGCCTCTCTTCTAACTCTTTTAACTCTTTGTTTAAAGTAGCAATTTTTTCTTTGTTTTTGGATAGTTTCTCTTTTAATTCATTTATATCTTTGCCCTCTTTGGCATATACTCCAAAAAGTTTACTACTTGCATTTTGCTCCGCTTGAAGAGGTTCTATTTCAGCTTTTTTTGCTTTTAACTCTAAGGATATTACCTTTAACTTCTCTATCAACTCTTCACTTACTCTTTTTTTCTTTAGTTTTTTGCTTATTGTTTCAAAATCATTTTGTAAAAGTTTTATATCTATCATAATTACCTCAAAATTCCTATTTTTTCTCTTATTATCTCTATCTTCTTTTTTGCGATTTCTCTTGCTTTTTTAGCTCCAAAATCCAATATATCCAGTACTTCATCTTTATGTGAAAGATAGTACTCTCTTTTTGTCCTGTATGGTTCAAAATAGTCCCAAATAAGCTCTTTTAAGTACATTTTAAAGTGACCGTAACCCTCACCACCTCTTTTATATCTCTCTTGGAGTTCTATTTGACCCTTTTCGTCCAGAAATAGTTTTGCAAGAGCATATACATTACACTTTTCATGATCTTTAGGCTCTTCAAGAGGTGTAGAGTCTGTTATTATCTTGCCTGTTCTTTTTTTGAGCTCTTTTTGGGTACAAAATATATCTATGGTATTACCGTAACTTTTACTCATCTTAGCACCATCAATTCCAGGGACTGTAGCTACCTCTTCATCTATTTTAAATTCAGGTATTGTTAGTATATCGCCAAAGTGGTTATTTAACTTTAGGGCTATATCCCTTGTCATTTCAACATGTTGTATCTGATCTTTCCCAACAGGGACTATATTTGCATCATAAAGAAGTATGTCTGCAGCCATTAAGACCGGATATGAAAAAAGAGCATGATTTGGAGTAATCCCTTTTGTTACTTTGTCCTTGTAGCTATGAGCTCTCTCTAAAAGTCCCATAGGTGTAAAACTAGATAATACCCAGTATAACTCTAAGACCTCTTTGACATCTGATTGCAGCCAAAATGTACTTTTATTTGGGTCTATTCCCAAAGATAGAAAGTTTATAGCCGCATCAAGAGTATTCTCTTTTAAAGTATCTCCATCTTTTAGAGATGTAAGAGCATGGTAATTTGCTATAAATATAAAAAGATCGCTACTTTCTTGCAAATCTTTCATCTGTTTTATTGAGCCGAAGTAATTTCCTATATGAAGGGCACCTGAAGGTTGAAGTCCTGTTAAAACTCTCATAAAAATCCTCTGTTTTTTATAAGATTATATCGAAAAGTGGTTTAATATCTCTTTTGCTATCTCTTTTGGAGTTTTATTTTCAACATTTATTGTTATATCTGCTCGTTTTTCATACTCTTTTACTCTTTTTTTATATAACTCTTTTGCTTTTTTTCTATCTTGAAACAGAGGTCTTTTAGCCAGTTTCTTTTTAGCGTTGGGATGAGATAAAATTCTTTTTAAAATTGCATCGAACGAGCTTTCAAGGTAGATAATTTTACCTATTTCTGATAGGTTTTTTACTTTATAAAAACCTCCTCCTGTAGAGATTATAGAGTTTTTGACACTTTTTTGTAGCCAAAGAGCAGTTTTTGACTCCAACTCTCTGAAGTACTCTTCTCCCTCTTTTTCAAATATATCTTTTATTTTTCTGTTTTCCAAACTCTCTATAAGGTCGTCACTATCTATGGCAAAAAGATTACTCTCTTTTGCCAAAGCTCTGGCGACTGTACCTTTTCCAACTCCCATAAATCCTATAAGAACTAAGTTTTTCATACTTCTTCGTCTCTTTCACCTTTTTTTCTGGCAAAAAGAAGCAAAGGAGTGCCCTCAAGTTCAAATCTCTCTCTAAGTTTGTTTGAGAGATATCTTTTATAACTAAAGTGCAAAGCCTTTGGTCTGTTCATTACCAAAGCAATTTTAGGAGGTTTAATGTCATATTGTGTTGCAAAGTAGATTTTGACATCTTTTGTTCTGTCAGTTGGCAGACGATGTCTGGTTGTAGCCTCTTTGATTAACTCATTTAATTTGGAAGTTGGAATTTTTCTAGAGTAGTTTTCATATACTTTTAGAATTAAATCTTTTATTTTATAGACTCTTTTTTTTGATAGAGCAGATACTGTGATGATAGGAGCCCAAGAGAAAAATTTGAATCTATCTTCTATCTCTTCTATACTCTCTTCATAGCTTTTTAATCTTTTATCCCATTTATTTAGGACTATGATTACTGCAAGATTATTTTTATCTGCCAGATTTGCGATTCTCTCATCCAACTCTTTAAACTCTTCACTTGCATCAAGTACCAAAAGAGCTATATCTGCGTTTTCTAACATTTTGTTTGTACGAAGAAGTGCGTATTTTTCTATACCCTCTATTTTGCTTCTTCGTCTTAGTCCTGCAGTATCTACAAAATTTATAATTTTATCTTTATATACTATCTTTTCATCAACAGGGTCAATTGTAGTACCAGCAATTGAGCTGACTACAGCTTTGTCTTCAACTATAAGAGAGTTTAACAAAGAACTTTTCCCTACATTTACTCTTCCTATGATAGCTACATTAATCTCTTTATCTTCCTCTTCTTCAATCTCTTTTTCAAGTTCCTCTTCTCTTTGTAAAAGTGATTGCAAATCAAGATCAAAATCGTCATCTTCTTCCAAAAGAGGTTCATCTTCAATCTCAGGAAGATAAGAAGCTATCCAATTTAAAAGAGCATTAACCCCTCTGTTATGTGATACTGATATAGGGAAGACATTTTCAGCTCCAAATTCACTAAACTCCCATGCTCTTTCCATCTCTTTATCATTATCTATCTTGTTTATAACAAGAGCTATTGGTTTATTTAGAGATTGAAGAGAGTAAAATATCTTTTTCTCTTCATCACTTGGTAGCATTTTACCATCAACCATCATTATAATGATATCTGCTATTTGACTAGCTTGGAGGGCCTTTTTTTTGACATTTACAAAGAGTTCGTTTGATTCGTCAAGACCTCCCGTATCTAGCAATATACAAGGTTTATCCAAAATCTCTACTTCATGCTCGTTTATATCTCTTGTTGTTCCGCTGAAATCAGAAGTTATAGCTATTCTTCTTTTTGCTATTCTGTTAAAAAGTGAGCTTTTCCCAACATTTGGCTTACCTATTATTGCTATTTTTTTCATAAAAATTTATCCTTAATTAACTACTAAATCCATAAAAATGAGGGAATATAACTATAGAGATAAGTACTAATATCTGTATAGTAATAAACGGTATAACGCCTTTATAAATATCGGTTGTATGAACATTTGGAGGTGCTACTCCTTTTAAATAAAAGAGTGAAAATCCAAATGGTGGTGTTAGAAACGATGTCTGTAGATTTAATGCTATCAATATAGCAAACCATAATGGATCTATTCCGATTTGAGATGCTATAGGTAAAAGTATAGGTACTACTATATATGAAATCTCTATAAAGTCTATAAAAAATCCCAAAAACATAATAGCTAACATAGAAAGGATTAAGAATCCCCACTTTTCTCCAGGCAGATTCATCATAAATTCTGCTGTTATATCATCTGCCCCACTATAAACAAAAACCATAGAGAATGCAGTAGCTCCTATAAGTATGGCAAAAACCATAGCTGTTATTTTTATAGTTCCTACTGAAGCCTCTTTTATCATATCCCAACTTAGTTGCTTATATCCCCAAGCAAGTATAAGAGAGCCTAAAGCTCCGACTGAAGCAGATTCTGTTGGAGTTGCAATTCCTGCAAATATAGAACCCAAAACAAGAACTATAAGGACTAATGGAGGGATTATTGCAATTAGTGCTTTTGTAATATTTTGTTTTTTTGTAAGAGAGTCATCTATCTCTACCGCAGGTGCTGCATCTTTATCCAAAAAGGCAACGATTAAAATATAAGCTATATATGCTCCTACCAAAACAAGTCCAGGAAGAACTGCAAATTTAAACAGGTCTCCTACGGGAAGTTGAAAAACATCTCCTAAAACTATCAGTACTATAGAAGGAGGTATGATTTGTCCCAGAGTTCCGGCAGCACAGATAGTTCCTGTGCTTAGTTTTTTAGAATATCCGTTTTTTAGCATTACAGGAAGGGAGATAACCCCCATAGCTACGACACTAGCTCCGACAACTCCTGTGGAAGCTGCCAAAAGAGCACCTATTAAAACAGTACTTACAGCCAATCCCCCTCTTATCTTACCAAATAGTACACCCATAGACTCAAGAAGTCTGGTGGCTAGTTCTGATTTTTGTAAGACTATACCCATAAATATAAAAAGAGGTACTGCCATAAGGATTTTGTTTGTCATGATAGAAAATATACGAAATGGCATCATGGAAAACATCTGTAAAAACTCTTCTACAACTTCAGCCCAGGTTCCACCGTCCGGCAAAATCTCTATAATAGCAGAGAAAAAGCCAAAAAACATAGAAACAGCACCAAAAGTAAATGCTACAGGGTAACCTACGGCAAGTAGCAATAAAGCTACCACAAACATAACTATACCTATCATGAGAGTGCTCCTTGCGGATCATCTTTCGGTAGCTCTTCCAATCCTCTGTATATATTAATATTTTTTATGATGTAGCCTATGGCTTCTAAAAACAATACTATAAATGAAAACGGAATCATGGCTTTTATAACCCACAGATATTTCAAACCTCCTGGGTCACTTGAAGTTTCATTCACAACATAAGAATCCATAACAAATTCATAAGAGCCGTATATTATAAGGAGAGTGAAAGGCATTAAAAATATAAGAGTTCCAACTATATTTATGATAGCTTTAGTTTTGACACTAAATCTTTCATATAGAAAATCAACTCTTACATGTGCACTCTCTTTTAGGGAATATGATGTCCCAAAAAGAATGACTATGGCAAAAAGGTGCCACTCCATCTCCTCCATAGCTATATTGCTATGGTGAAAAACATACCTCATAACAACATCATAAAAAACATTAAGTATCATCAACAGTAAAACAACAATAAGGATATTACCAAGTATATCCATTGCTTTATCAAAAAATCTTTCAATTTTTAGTAACATTTTTCTCTCTTTTGGATTGCCACCGACAAAAGTCGGTGGCATTTTTTTTTATTTTTCTACTTCTTGTGAAGCTTTTAGGTAGTAATACTCACTCATCATAGTCCATTCTCTGGCTTGTTTTTTGTAAGCATTGTAATCTTGAAGTATCTCTTTAAATAGAGCATTTTTACTTGCATATTCATTCATTATATCATCAGTAGCTTTCTTCATAGCTTTAAGTACCGGTACTGGGAAAGTTTTAACTTTGATATTTGGATAATCTTTTTTCATTTTGGCCCAAGCTTTTACACTTTCAGCAAAATTTTCAGTAAACATATCAGCGGAAACTGTTTTCATGGCAGTAACTAACATCTCCTGATATTTTTTAGGAAGTTTATTGAAAGCTTTTTTATTTATAAAAAATGACATTTCACTTGCTGGTTCATGCCAACCTGTATAGTAATAAGGTGCAACTTTGTGAAATCCCATCTTTATATCCATACCAGGTCCAACCCACTCAAGAGCGTCAATTGTACCACGGTCAAGTGAAGTATATAACTCTCCTCCCGGGATATTTGTAACGCTAACACCAAGTCTTGCCATAACTTTACCTGCAAATCCGGGAATTCTCATTTTAAGACCTTTTAAGTCATCTACAGTTTTAATCTCTTTTCTAAACCATCCGCCCATTTGAACGCCGGTATTTCCACCAGGAAATGCAAGTACATTAAATTTGTTATAAACTTTTTTCATATATTTCATACCGTTTCCGTAGTAGAACCAAGCATACTGTTCTGCAGTAGTCATTCCCCAAGGAACTGTTGTAAACCATACTGTATTTGGATCTTTGCCTATGTAGTAGTAAGAACCTGTATGTCCCATTTGATAACTTCCGCTTTTTACCATATCCAGTACACCAAGAGCTGCTTTTGTTTTTTCGGCACCTTCGACTTTTATGATAAATTTACCGTCACTCATTTTTTTTACAAGCTTTGCCAACTGGGCAGGAGGTGAAGCTAGAGGAGTTAGGTTACTAGGCCAACTAAGAGCCATTCTCCATTTGATCTTTTTAGCTGACAGTGGAGAAGCTAAAAGAGCAAATGCAACTGTAAGCATTAAAAACTTAAAACTTTTTTTCATAGTCTTTCCTTTTTCTGAAATGAGAGATATTTTATCTAAAAAGAAGTAAAGATATGATTAAAGGAATTTTTAAGAAGAATAAATTTCCGAATAGTCGGAACTATTCGGAAATTATAGCTATTTTGAAATTTCTTCTGCGGCTTTAAGATAGTAGTATTGACTCATCATAGACCAAGCTCTTGCCTTTTTCTGAAAAGCTTTTTGATCTTCCCATATCTCTTTGAATTTTGCATCTTTACTAGCATATTCATTTAGAAGGTCATCAGTAGCTTTTTTCATAGCTTCGAGCATAGGTTTTGGGAAAGTTTTAACTTTGATATTTGGATATTCACTCTTCATTTTTGACCATGCAATAGCACTGTCATAAAAATTTTCAGTAAACATATCAGCTGCAACTGCCTGCATAGCGGTTTTTAACATAACCTGATAATCTTTTGGAAGTTTTTCAAAAGCTTTTTTGTTTACATAAAAAAGAGCTTCTGCGCCCGGTTCGTGCCATCCTGTGTAGTAATAAGGAGCTACTTTGTAAAATCCCATTTTTATATCAAGTCCCGGTCCAACCCACTCAAGAGCATCAATTGTACCGCGGTCAAGTGAAGTATATAACTCTCCTCCCGGGATATTTGTAACGCTAACACCAAGTCTTGCCATAACTTTACCTGCAAATCCGGGAATTCTCATTTTAAGACCTTTTAAGTCATCTACAGTTTTAATCTCTTTTCTGAACCATCCACCCATTTGAACGCCTGTATTCCCTCCTGGAAATGCCAAAAGGTTAAATTTGGCATACTCTTCTTGCATATATTTCATACCGTTTCCATAGTAAAACCAAGCATATTGTTCATCTTTCGTCATTCCCCAAGGAACTGTTGTGAACCATACAAGATTTATATCTTTACCGATATAGAAGTAAGAAGTAGTATGACCCATCTGATAGGCACCACCTTTTACCATATCAAAAACACCAAGTGCTGATTTTGTTTTTTCGGCACCTTCAACTTTTATAATAAACTTACCGTTACTCATCTCTTTCATAAGTTTAGATAACTTTATGGCAGGAGAAGAGAGTGGTGTTAAAGATGTTGGCCAGCTCATAGCCAGTCTCCATTTTACCTTTTTGGCTGCCAAAGTAGGAGTGCTTAAAAGTGCCAAAGTTGAAACAAACATCAACAGTTTGAACATTTTTTTCATATTATTCCTTTGTAATAGATTTTATCCGAAAATTGTATCTCAAAAATATTAAATAGTAGTTAAAAAACTTTTTTCATAGACTCTTCTATGATTTTTTGGCTTAATCTGTTACCGTAAAAAAGATTAAAAGCCAAAACTGCCTGATACAGAAGCATATCTTTTCCGTTTTTACATGTAAGGTTATTTGATTTTGCCAACTTTAAAAATGGAGTCTCTTTTCCGTAAATTATATCTATAGCGTATTTAGAAGTGTTAAATATATCTTTTAGTCTTTTCTCTTCATAAGGCAAAGAGTTGTTGTTAAGTCCAGCACTTGTTGCATTTATAACCAGGCTATAATTTTCAGGGGAGAAGTCATCCCAACTGTAACATTCAAAACCTCTGTTTTGAAAAAATTCCAGTCTTTTGGATGACCTGTTTAATATAGTAACATTTATCCCTTTTTCTCTTAGGATATAGGCTATTGCCTTTGTTGTGCCTCCTGCTCCTAAAATGAGTGCATTTTTTATTTCTTTAAATTCTTTTATTGATTCGTAAAAACCGGGGGCATCTGTGTTGTAGCCTATAACCTTGTTATCTTCTTTTACCAGAGTATTGACAGCTTCTATATTTTTGGCTATGCCTTTTGCCTCATCACATTTTTTGTATGCCCATTCTTTGTGAGGTATGGTAACATTTGCACCGCTTAGGTTAAGAGAATTGAATTTTCTTATAATTTCTTCTCCTTCTTCCAGTAAAAATCTACCGTAACAGGCATTTAGAGTCAATGCTTTTATAGCACTGTTATGAAGAAGTGGGGATATGGAATGGGAAACCGGATTTCCAAATATACTAAATAGTTTCATCACTCAAATCATCAAGAGAGCTGGTCATAGCTCCCAATTTGTTTGTCACCTCAAGATATTCAAGTTCAGGTTTGCTGTCTGCTACTATACCTGCTCCTGCTTGAAACACAATCTTTTCATCATCTAAATAGGCTGTTCTTATCATGATGGCACTGTCCATATTTCCGTCAAATCCAAAGTATCCGACAGCACCACTGTAAAATCCTCTTTTTAGACCTTCAAAATCACTTATTAACTCCATCGCTCTAATTTTTGGAGTTCCGGTCATTGTCCCGGCTGTAAAAGTGGCTCCGAAAAGATCAAACATGTCATATTTTTTATCCAAAACAGCCTCTATATCCGTGACTAGATGCATAACCTGAGAGTATCTCTCTACTCTCATCATCTCTTTTACTTTGACACTTCCTACTTTTGCTACTTTTCCTACATCATTTCTTCCCAAATCTATAAGCATAAGATGTTCTGCTCTCTCTTTTTCATCATTTAGAAGTTCTTTTTCCATCTCCAAATCACTGTCAAAATCTTTACCTCTTTTTCTTGTACCGGCTATTGGTCTAAGAGTGATATGCCCATCTTTTAGTGCTACCATTACTTCTGGTGAACTGCCTATGATGGAGAATTTTTCATACTGTAAATTGAACATATAGGGAGACGGATTTTTGTTTCTTAATATTCTGTAAAAACTCAGTTTGTCTATATGTGCATATTGTGTAAATCTGTTTGACATCAGTATTTGAAATACATCACCGCTTCTTATCATCTCTTTTGATTTTTTTACCATTTCAAAAAAATTGTCTTTTGAAAATGCGAATGAGCCTTTTGATTTGTCTATTTTACTCTTTTTTATGGGTATATAATAGTGTGGCTCTTTGAGTCTGTTGATGATTTTGTCAAGTTTTTTACCTAACTCTTCAACAAATGTAAAGATAGTCAAAGTATTTGATTTGTGTGAAAATGCACAGGTTAATTTAGGACGGATAAGGTCTAAATCAGGAGTTTTAAGAGGGTCATTTAAATTATCCATGTGTGAGGATAAAACAGGCTCAAAAGTTTTGACTAAATCATACCCCATATAACCGACAAAACCGTCTATAAAACCTATGTTTAATTTGTTTGTATATTCTTTGTATCTATTTTTATCAACAGAAGCATATCTTTTTTTCAGAAACTCAAAAGGATTTTTTTCTATTTCTATTTTTTTACCGTTTTCATCTATATAAAAACTTTTTTCATCTTTAAGAAAAACTCTTTCTCTTGCACCTATAAATAAAAAGCTGTAGTTTCCCTCTTCAGAGTTTATCGCACTTTCAAAAAGAATTGTTACTTCATCTTTAAAGATAGATTGCAGTTTGTTATATATGGCTATAGGTGTAAGCTGGTCAAAAAGAATACTTCTATAGTACAACAACTATTTAACCCTGTATATAAAAGCGTCTTTATTGATCTCTTTTTTTACTTTAGGCAGATTGGATTTGATATCAGTTCTGCTTTTAAAAGGACCTATAAGAATTTTGGTAACTTTTTGTCCGTTTACAACTATAGGTAAAAGTGCATAGTTATATCCGCCTTTTTTAATCTTGGCAAGGAATTTTTTATCAGGTTTTAATCTGGATGTTGCACCCACTTGTATATAAATACCTTTCTTTGCCTGTGCTACAGGAGAAGCTTTTCTTATTTCCATTTTTGTTGTTTTCTCCTGGGTAACTGCTTTTGTCTTTTTCTCTTTTTTGACAGGAGCTACAACATTTTTTATCTCTTGTTTGCTTTTTTCTTTTGTTTCTTTAACACTTTTTGTAATTTCTTTTTCAATATTGTTTTTAGATGATTCTCTTAAAGTTTTTTCTTTTTTAACTTCTTTCTCTTTAAGGCTTTTAACCATATCTTCAAAACTTTCTTTCTCTTTTTTGTCTGTACCTTTTTCTTCTATGATAGGAACCTGTTTGAAAAGCTGATCATCTTTGACATCTTTTGTGATGGTATTTGTAGGCTCAGGAGGAAGGTGTATGTTTTTGCGGTCATTGTTGTTTGAAGGTTTGTTAATCAGTTTCATACTGACAAGGACTATAAGAAAAATTAGAATCAAAGTGGCCACTATAATTAAAATTCTTTTTGTTTTCAAAACGGAACTGCTCTCTTTTTCCAAGATGATATCACTTAATTCATTTTTATCTTCCATAACTTTCTCCTTAGTTGTAATACTCTGGTCATTGTCATACTACATATGTCTTGACCAAGATGCCCCTCTCTCTTTTTTATAAACTTTATATGGAAGAGCCAAGATGTTGAATTCTCGGGGAATTTCATTGCTTGGAAACATCTTCCACTCTCTTGGCAGTTTTTGGGCAAGTTTTGCAGAAAGCATTTTGGCTATCTGATATCCCTCCTGCAACGTAGTATGTCCTTTGTGTACATACAGATGCAGGTGCCCGGGAGTTTTACTTTCATATGCTGTAAAGTTTATAAATCCCTCTTCACGAAGCAACAATTGTGCCCTATGCCAAAATCTCTCTGTATTTCTACCATTATAATCAAATACTATATTTTCAACTTTGTCAAATTTGTTTATCAGAGAATGTGCAACAATAATCTTTTTAGAGAGATGATCTCTCATGATTTGATTTGTCAGTGTTTCATCTATTCTTTCAAATTTATCAAAAAATGTTCTTCCGTTATGAGTTATTTTTTTGACTATAGAGTCTCTTTTTATCCAATAATGAGAGGTGTCAATTTTGATCAAAGTTGTGTCAACACTTAGCATAAAAACTCCTTAATATGTTGGTCTGTCGTAAATTACAAAATTACCTGCCAACTCTTTTATCTCTTTTTTTATTTTAGCCTGTAACTCCTGATTTTGTATATCATCTAAAATATCAGCTATATAATTTGATATGATTTCAAACTCTTTTTCTTTCATACCTCTTGCTGTCAGAGCAGGAGAGCCTATTCTAACTCCACTTGTTACAAAAGGGCTTCTGGTTTCTCCCGGGACTGTGTTTTTGTTTACTGTTATCCCTGCATTTCCAAGTGCGATATCGGCATCTTTACCACTAAAATCCTTATTTAAAAATGATAATAAAATAAGGTGATTATCAGTACCTCCGCTTACCACATCATAACCTCTTTTGGATAGAGTATTTGCCAAAACCTGAGCATTTGTTTTAACCTGTTTTGCATACTCTTTCCACTCAGGTTTGAGATTCTGGGCAAAACCAACAGCTTTTGCAGCTATTACATGTACCAAAGGACCTCCCTGAATACCAGGGAAGATAGCACTGTTTATCTTTTTTGCTATCTCTTCATCATTACTTAGTATCAATCCGCCTCTTGGTCCTCTTAATGTTTTATGTGTCGTGCTTGTTACGATATGTGCATGTGGAAAAGGATGAGTATGTTCACCTGCTACTACAAGACCTGCTATGTGAGCAACATCGGCAAAGAGGTATGCACCTACTTCATCGGCTATATCTCTGAATTTTTTAAAATCTATCTCTCTAGGATAAGCACTGGCTCCGCATACTATCATTTTTGGCTGTACAATTTTTGCTATATCTCTTACTCTGTCATAGTCAATTACTCCGTTTTCATTTACGCCGTAAAAGAAACTGGAATATGTTTTTCCTGAACTGCTGACCTTGGAACCGTGAGTTAGGTGGCCTCCCTGGCTTAAATCCATACCCAAAATCTTGTCATAAGGTTTTAAAAGAGCCTGATAAACACCCTGGTTTGCCTGACTTCCCGAGTTTGGTTGTACATTTGCAAAGTTACAGCCAAAAAGTTCTTTTGCTCTGTCTATTGCCAACTGTTCCACCTCATCAGCAAATTCACATCCTCCATAATATCTTTTGTATGGATATCCTTCGGCATATTTATTTGTAAATACACTTCCCATGGCTTCCATTACTTCAGGATAAGTAAAATTCTCACTGGCAATCATTTCAAGATGTTCACTTTGTCTTGCCAATTCCTTTTCAATTAAATCATATACTTTTAAATCTACCTCTTTTAATATACTCATTTTTCAATATCCTCATCACTTTTTGTTTCATCTTTTAATGGCTTCATAGCAGGGAAGAGAATAACATCTCTAATAGATTGCTTATTTGCCAACAACATTATCAGTCTGTCAATTCCAAGTCCTTCTCCTGCAGTAGGAGGAAGTCCGTATCCCAGTGCTTTTACATAATCTTTGTCCATTTCATGAGCTTCATCGTCTCCTGCATTTTTTGCTTCAATCTGTTTTGCAAATCTTTCATACTGATCCAGAGGATCATTTAGTTCATTAAATCCGTTAGCAATCTCACGGCCTGCTATGAAAAGTTCAAATCTCTCAGCTATTTCCGGATTTTCCTCACTTCTTCTGGCTAATGGACTGATTGAAACAGGATAGTCTATTATATATGTAGGATTTATCAGTTTGTCTTCGACAAAAATATCAAACAATTCTTCCCATAGTTTTCCCAAAGAGAGATTGATATCGACATCGACGCTGTTTTGTGCCAAAAGCTTTACTATTTTTTCTTTGTTTTCAACAGTGCTTTCATCAATATTTCCTATCTTTACAAGAGAATCTCTGAAAGTTACTCTTTCAAAAGGTTTGGAAAAATCAATTTCACAATCTCCAAAAGGTAGTTTTTCAGGGAGGTTTAGTCTTTCCAAAAGAGTTTTGAAAAGTTCTTCCGTGAGATTCATCAAATCATGATAGTTATGATATGCCCAATAAAATTCTATCATCGTAAATTCTGGATTATGGGTTAAATCCATTCCTTCGTTTCTAAAGTTTCTGTTTATTTCAAAAACAGCTTCAAATCCACCTACTACCAATCTTTTTAGATACAGTTCCGGTGCTATTCTAAGATATCTGTCAACTCCTAGTGCATTATGGTGTGTTATAAAAGGTTTGGCATTTGCTCCACCTGCTATAGGATGCATCATATGAGTCTCAACTTCCAAAAAGCCTCTGTCTTCAAAAAAATGTCTAATTGTGCTGACAACCTGGCTTCTTAATTTGAAAGTTTCTCTCACATCTTTGTTCATAATCATATCAAGATATCGTTGTCTGTATCTTAGTTCTATATCTGTAAGTCCATGAAATTTTTCAGGAAGAGGAGTTATGGATTTGGTTGCAATTTCCAGTTTTGTTACATGTAAAGAGAGTTCTCCGGTTTTTGTAACAAAAGGGAATCCTTCTACATATAGTAT
>CAYRRJ010000007.1:0-17131 GCA_964426645.1 uncultured Campylobacterales bacterium
CTTATACCTTGCTTTGTCTTCTATGGGCTATGTAGGTTTTTAGAGATGCCCATATGATACTTCAACTCTGTTCCTACCACTATTTTTAGCCTTATAAAGACTTTTGTCAGCCTCTTTTATAGCTTCTTCAAGTGAATTTGATAATTCAGGATGAGGATTAAACCCTATTGAAACAGTAATTTTCATATTTATATCTCTGACTCTAATCTGTCTTGTAGAAATCTCTTTTTGCAATCTTTTTACTATATTTAACAAATTATGCATATCAGCATCATTTTTCTTGAAAATTATCAAAAATTCTTCCCCACCAATTCTTATAG
The DNA here is from genome assembly GCA_964426645.1 of uncultured Campylobacterales bacterium. Taxonomy (GTDB): domain Bacteria; phylum Campylobacterota; class Campylobacteria; order Campylobacterales; family Sulfurospirillaceae; genus CAYRRJ01. The sequence continues at coordinate 321 of CAYRRJ010000007.1, forward strand.
CCTTATCTTCCACTCTTATCAGGGAGAGTATCCTTTTTGCAACCGTTTCCAAAACAATATCACCAAAATCATGCCCATATGTATCATTTATATTTTTAAAAAAATCAATATCCAAAATAGCCAAAGCTATGCTTTCAAGCTCAATACCCTGAATTTTATCTTCCAAATAGTTTCTGTTGTAGAGTTTTGTCAACGGATCAATAAGATTGATTTTTTTCTGATGAAGATACAGATAAAATTCCAGTGTTATGAACAAAACTATAAATACAAGAAGTAAACCTATATATTTAAAATATGAAAATACAGGTAAAAGTATCTCTTTTAACTCCTCGTAAGCTTTGACAGACAAATCAAAAGAGAGCACTCCCTGAAATACACCGTTTTTAAAGACAGGATGCAAATAAGTAAGCCATAACCCGTCAATATTTTTCTGATAGGTATAAATATCCTGTTTATATCTAAAAGCTATTTCCCATATATTTGATTGAGGGAAAAATTTTTGATTAAATTCACCTTTTTCTTCAGAATTTTTTGAGCCGTCTATAAGATATCTGTATGAACCTTTTTTATCTTTGTAAATCATATAGATATATTTCATATCATCAGAAATAAATTTTTTTAAAATAGATTCTAATTTTGATGAAAGTTTTTTATCAGCCTGTACTTCAAGAAAAATATCTCTTTTTATCTCACTATTTATAAATGCCGTAATAATTCTTGCAGTTTTGTTTATATTTTTTATCTCTATATTTTCGATTTTTTTTGTTGTTTCATTTGTTACAATATTGAACTTTTGATAAACCCAGGCAATAGAAAATACCAAAACTATAGAAAAAGAAACCAAGATAATCTGTATTTTTTTTATATTTCTAAACATAATCCTCTCTTAGTACTTTTTATTCATCTATATATTTTCTAAAAGAGTTTGGCAGTCTGATACCTCTTTCTTTGATACTTTTCGCACTAAAAATAAGATTTGGCCGTCCCTTTTGCCAAAAAATTGCACCAAATGCCGAGCCTGACCGCTTATAACTTCTATACCTTGTACACAGTATGATTTTGTTTCTACACTCTTTTGGTAAATTCTTTATATCTTTACAAATTATTATATCAGCATCATGACAGGTATCGACAAATTTTATTTTTTCAGTATCCTTTTTCAACTTCAAAAACTTTCTATCACTCACAAAAACTTTTACTCTATCTTTTTTTATTATAACACTTGATATCTGAGATATAATTTCTACTTTTATTTTGTTTAAATCAGATGCCAAAGAGTTAATAAATAAAACAATTAATATAATGACCATCTTTTTCAAAACTGATACTCCAATCCCAACCAAACTCTTCTGTCAAAAACATTGACATTATCCAAAGTTGTTTTTACAGTTGTCAAAGGATTATATCTGTAATAGGTTGTTTCTATAGCATCATTCAAAAGATTTTCACCTTTTAAATAAAAACTTATCTCCTTGTTATACCTGTATGTTATCGTTGAATTTAGATTATATCCGTTATCATCAGAACCGTGATTACATATAAAGGAGAGAGAATTATAAAAATCAAATCTTCCTACAGAATTAAAAACAGACAGATATCCTCCATGTGTCTCTCTATATCTGTCTTTATTGTTTTTGCCAAAATCCATCAATGCAATCCAAAAGTTAAACTCTATCTTTCCAAATTGTTTTATATTGTATGTATTGCGAAAAGAGAAAGTATCATATATAGGAGTATCATCCAGGTTTTTATACTCCAAACCATTAAAATATATGGCATCTTTATAATAATTTCTTGCAATTAAAAAAGAAAAAATATTTTCTTCTCTTCTGTAAGTGATTTCTGAAGATATGGAAATCACTTTTTGTTTTTTGATATCATTAGGACTCAAAATATTTTGATAATATAACACATAAGGTGTAGGAGTTATATCTCCGTAAAACAAAAATGATTTTATGCCCATATCTTTTCTATTGTATATATATCCCAACCTACCACTTACAGTTGTATAGTCTCTGACACTTCCACTTTCAAAATATTTGTCAAATTTTACAGAACCGGTAAGAATGGATTTTTCATTTATATAATATTTGTCATCAAAATATAATGAACTTATATATTCAGTATCATAACTGTTCTTTGGCATAGAGACACTGCCTAAAATTCTATCTTTAAAAACAAATTTCTTATATCTGCCTCTAAGTCCTATTAAAAGAGTATTTTTTTCACTCTCTATACTCTTTTTTATATCTATATCACTTAAATCCTCTCTCAGTTTAAGCAACATATCATCATATATCATATAAAAAGGAGGAACACTTATAGGGATATATCCCAGATGACCATCAGAGTGTTGAACATTTTTGGAAAAATTTACAACATAATTCAGACTCATTTTCAATGTTCTGTCATCACTGCTGTAGTAAAGACCACTGTAAATATACCAAAAATCAGTTTTATTGACAGAAGGAGTTATATCCCAACTCTGTCCCATAAAATTGTTCATATACCCGTTTAAAAACTGTAATTCAAATCTATAATTGTTATTTTCTATCTCAGCATACAAATCATTACTGTTTTTATCCTTGGATAATTTATATAAATCATTATATACTGGCTCTCTGTTTAAATTTCTACTGTTTAAATAGAAAAGATATGAAAAATCATCCATACTCTCAGATTTATATACAAAGGTATCCGTAGTACCTCTTGTGGCAAAAGATGCACCAAATACGGAAGTATTTTCTCTGTCACCCTTTTTTGTATAAAGTTTTATAACCGTTAGAGATGTTTCTGTTCCTATTTCAAAAGACGGAATCCCCATATATATTTCAACATGGTCGATATATCCCATGTCTATCTGACCCAAAAGTTGAAATCCGTTACCGGAAAAAGGAGCTATCATCTCTTTTTCATTTATATATATCTTCATATGGGAAAAAACATTGTTTTGATACGGAGAGTAGTTTGTATCACTAAGTCCTGCCGAGTTTTCGTTATATCTTATGAAAGGAACTTTTTCTACCAACTCATATAGAGATTTTACATGCATCATATCCAAGTCAGCTCTTGTAAAGATATAAAGATAACCGGCACTCTCTTTTTTTGTCTGCAAAGATAAATCATCTTTTTTAGCATACTGGTTAAGAAGATAATCTATATTTCTTATTTCGGAAGAAAATATATTTGAAATAAATATAAAAAGTACAATAAAAAACCTAAAAACCCCCAATTTTAATTACCCCTTTTATATATATGCAACATCATTATATAGTAGTTTTTCTTATTTGAATATTTATTTTATGGAATAATCTGCTATAAAGGGTAAGGATTAAATTCCTCCTTTATATCAAAATATCAAACCGAACATTTTTTTGTAATAAGACAGATTGGACAAAATTTTAAGATTCCCGCCGTTAAAGGAATTATTCCCAGAAAAAACCAGTAATTTCCACTGTATATCCCATACCCTATCAAAGATATCCCAAGTACTATTCTAAAAGGGATGCAAAATGCCCTTATCTTGTCATATATATTCATCATTTCTCTCCTGTAAAATTTTTGGAATGATACATTAAAATAAACAATAAGTCAAAAAACTAATAATATTTTTTAAGCTCTTTCATAGTAAAATACAACATGAAAAAATCATATACTATTTTTTTAATTCTTTTTACTCTTCTTATACTAGGCTGTGAAGACAAATCCATATCAAAACTGTATGACAAAACATACGAAAACAAAAAAATTCCTTGTCTTAAACTCTCAATCTATCCGAAGAACAAGAATATGGAAAAAACTCTGAAAAAACTGTATCATTTTTCAGATACCTGTGAGTATCTGCTTCTGGTATCATACAAAGCCGATATCGTCTGTAACTCCAACCAAAACGCCGCTCAGAAAACTTTTTCAAATTTTCCGACAGGATATTTGAGAATGGAGATAAATCAAAATATGAACCATCTTATATACAGTTACTATATAGATTTAACAGATAAAGTAGAGAGCAAAAATTTGGTAGATGGATTTAATCATCTTAAAGATTTGCTCAAACCCTGAAAAAAGTTGTTTAAAGATGTAGAGAAGTTATGGACATCTTTAGCGCAAAAAGGTTTAGGACCTTTTGTATTTTCTCCACTCTCCCTTATCTGTTCCATTAGATTTCTCATAGCAAGGTACTGTTTTATGTTATCTTTAGTAAAGAGTTCTCCTCTATGGTCTATCGCATAAGCTTTTTTACTTATAACCCTATCAGCCAGAGGGATATCGGCTGTAATTACCAAATCACCTTCTTTTAACATCTCTACTATCTTATTATCCGCCTCATCACTTCCCAAAGAAACTACTATATACTCTATCAGTTCGGATTTTCCTATATCTATCTTTTTGTTTGAGACGACAACCGTTTTTAAACCCAACCTCTTTATAGCCCTTAGCAAAACCGGTTTTAAGAGATTTGGCAGGGCATCACCATCTATATAGCACTTCAAAAACTACTCCACATTAAAGTACATAGCTTCGGGATGATGAAAGATAAGTGCCGAAGTTGTCTGTTCAGGATGCATTTGATAAGTTTCGCTCAAAGTTATGCCAAACTCTTCGGGTTTTAAAAGATCAAATATCACTCTGTTGTCTTCAAGATTAGGACAAGAAGCATATCCAAACGAATATCTACACCCTCTATAAGCTCTCATCTTCACATCTCTCAGAGAATTGCCCTCATCTTTTGCAATTCCCAAATCAAGCCTTATCTGTTTATGAACGATTTCAGCCAAAGCCTCCGCCAACTCTACACTTAGACCATGAACCAAATAATACTCTTTAAAATCCCCTTTTGCATAAAGCTCTTTTTCATACTCGCTAAACTTCTCTCCTGCACTAACCACACTAAAAGCCAATACATCATGCCTATCGCTTCTTAAATAATCACTCAAACATCTATAAGGCTTTCTCTTTTGTCTTGGAAATTTTATAGTTTTTATTGTTCTTTGCTTTATCGACTCCAAAGGTTCTTGATTTACATCTTTATCACTAAAATACCCATCGCTCTCATCAAATATAAAAACTTCATCTCTAAAACCTCGAGATGGATAGTAACCATATATCAATCTAGGCTCAAAAAGCCCCAATCTCTCCACATCCTTCTTAACTCTCTCAAAAAGCGGCCACAAAACTTCATCTATCTGTTTTTGTTTCTCCTCTTTACTCATACCCTTGCCGGTATATCCCCAGGCTCTGGAAAAGAGCATTTTATGATTTATCCAATCATAGGCTATCTCTTTTACATCCGCATTTAAAACTTTCCTACCCCAAAAAGGAGGAGTAGGTATATCTATATCTCTGCTTGGCATCTTTATCTCTTCATAAGGAGGAATAGGTGGTAACTCTTTTTTATCTTTGGATTTTACTTCCACTTTTACTCTACCAAAATCGGTATTGAAATCTCCCTTTTCTATCCTACTCATAGCCTCGATGCCCTCAAAGGCATCTTTGCAGTAAAAGATAGGCCCACTATAAACTTTTCTACAATAATCCTCTACAAAATTATCGGTTAAAGCAGCGCCTCCTAGAAGAATAGGGACTTTTATCCCTTCACTCTCCAAAGCTTCGAGATTCTCTTTCATAACTGCGGTGGATTTTACCAAAAGTCCGCTCATGCCGATAGCATCGGCATTGTACTCTTTATAAGCTTTTATAAAATCTTGCAAATCGGCTTTTATCCCTATATTTACTACTTTATATCCGTTGTTTGAGAGGATTATATCCACCAGGTTTTTACCTACATCATGCACATCTCCCTTTACCGTACCCAAAATCAGAGTCGTTTCACTCTCCTTTTCGACTTTCGGCAAGTAAGGTTTTAGATAATCAACTGCGGCTTTCATAACTTCTGCACTCTGCAAAACAAAAGGCAACTGCATCTGACCGCTTCCAAAAAGCTCTCCAACTACTTTCATAGCATCTATAAGTATCTCATTGACTATCTTTTGGGGAGGAATTCTATCTTTGACCTCTTTTAAAAGAGGCATCATTCTATCTTTATCCCCGTCAATCAAGAGTTTTGAGAGTTTCTCTTCGTCACTCATGTTTTTATAAGCTTCATCCTCTTCATCTTGATTTACCTCTTTGACCTCTTCAAAAAACTCTATAAACTTAAAGAGAGGATCCCCCTCTTCTCTTCTGTTAAAGAGTAAATCTTCACAAACCTTTCTCTGCTCGGAAGTGATTTTGTGCATAGGGATGGTATTTTTAACATTTACTATCGCCATAGAGAGCCCAGCTTCTACACAATGGTGTAAAAATACCGAGTTTAGATACTCTCTTGCGTGTTTTGCCAAACCAAAAGAGATATTTGAGATTCCAAGCACAAATCCAACTTCAGGGTGCATAGAAGAGAACTCTTTTATAGCTTCTATGGTTTCTATTGCTGCTGTATAGTACTCCTCATCTCCGCTTCCTACCGTAAAAGTAAGCAGATCAAAAACCAAATCTTCAGGGTCAAATCCATGCTTTTTTGTAGCTAAATTATAGATTCTCTCAGCAATTGAAACTTTTTGTTCTTTTGTCTTTGCCATACCTTTTTCATCTATTGTCAAACATACTAAAGAACAACCAAATTTCCTTGCCAAAGAGCAGACTTTATCAAACTTCTCTATACCGTCTTCAAGATTTACGGAATTTATGATAGGTTTTCCGCCTATTAGCTTCAAAGCTACTTCTAGGGCATTTAACTGTGTGGTATCCGGCATCAAAGGAAGAGATATCTTTTGGGCATACCTACTTATAACCTCTCTCATATCTTTAGCTTCATCTCTACCGGCAAATCCTACACTCACATCTATACCGTGTGCTCCACTTCTTACTTGTTGCTGGGCTACCGAGAGAGTTCCTTCGTAATCCTCATCCAAAAGCAACTCTCTAAAAGCTTTAGAGCCTGTAGCATTGCTTCTCTCACCTATTAAAAAGGGTGCCGGGTCTTGTTTGATAGCTCTTGTTTCAAACAAAGATGCCAAAGCTTTGGGCTGATAGCCTTTTGGAGGAAGAGGCTTGATACCTTCAACCCTTTTTGAAAGCTCCCAAATATGCTGAGGCGTAGTACCGCAACACCCTCCAAGCAAACACACTCCGTCTAACTTAGTAAATTTTAGCTGTATGGTACTAAACTCATCAGGTCCCATTGGATAAAAAGTATGCCCTCCTCTGTTTTGAGGAAGTCCTGCATTTGCATGTACGCTTATAGGTCTGTCCCAAATTTCGCTAAGAGTCTTTACATGTTTATAAACTTGTTCGGGTCCCGTTCCGCAGTTAAATCCGAGTGAGAAGATATCAAAAGGCTCGAGTATGGTTGCTATAGTATTTGCATCTGTTCCTATAAGCATAGTACCGCTAAGTTCAATCGTAACAGACACCATCACCGGAAGTTTTGTAGATTTTTCTTTTTGGATATCTTCTATTGCGTGAAGTGCAGCTTTTATCTGGAGAGGATCTTGAGCTGTTTCTATCAAAAACAGGTCGCACCCTCCGTCAATCACACCTTTTGCGGATATTTTATACCCTTCGTACATTTCATCATAACTTATATGCCCCAAAGAAGGAAGCTTGGTTCCAGGTCCTAAGGAAGCGGCAGCAAATCTAGGTTTTGAAGAGGTTTCAAACTCTCTACAAGCCTCTTTGACAAGTTTTGCACCTTTGTATGAGAGTTCATAAGTTCTATCTGCCATATCGTAATCATCCAAAACCCAAGGAAGAGCACCGAAAGTATTTGTCTTTATTATATCGGCACCGGCTTTGAGATAGGCTTTGTGAATTTTAGATATCTCTTCACCAAAAGTGGCGTTTAGAAGCTCATTACACCCTTCATTGCCATCCCATGCGGATTTTGGGATATCTAATGCTTGTATTTGGGTACCCATAGCACCGTCGATTATTATGACTCTTTGCTTAATTAACTCTTCTAACTTCAAAAACTTTTCCTATTTTGTATATTTATTATTTAACTGATGTCACGCACTATATGGTATCAAATTTTAAATTCAAATCTAATAAAATCCTATTGCCTATTTTTCAATCAATAAAAAGCTAAAAAATATCCAATTTTATGATAATATTTTCAAAATTAAAAATTTGGGAGATTAAAATGAAAAAATGGATATTAAGTCTGGTACTTCTGTTGCCCTCGTTACTTTTGGCAGAGGATAAACTAGATACGGGAGATACAGCTTGGATGATGGTATCTGCCGCTTTAGTACTACTTATGTCACCAGCAGGTCTTGCACTTTTTTATGCTGGAATGACAAGATCAAAAAATGTACTAAATACTTATGCTATGGTTTTTGTAGCATTTACTGTTGCCTTTGTTGTATGGATTATTGCCGGATACTCTATAGCTTTTGGAAACGGTGGCAACATGCAATCTTTTATAGGTAGTCTAGACAATATCTTCCTAAACGGTATAAAATGGAATGATTTAAGCGGTACATATCCTACCTATGTCTTTATAGTTTTTCAAGGAACCTTTGCTGCCATAACTGTAGCAATTGCTAGTGGTTCTGTTATAGAAAGAATGAAATTTTCAACTTGGATCGTTTTTGTAACTATTTGGACAATAGTCGTATATGCACCTATAACTCATATGGTATGGGGTGGAAAAGGAGCATATCTGTTTGACGCAGGAGCACTTGATTTTGCAGGTGGTACTGTTGTGCATATGAATGGTGGTCTTGCAGGATTGGTACTTGCTATATTGGTAGGCAAAAGAAAAGGTTATCCAAAGGTTGCAATGAAACCTATGAGCATGATTTTAACAGCATTGGGTGGGGCACTTCTTTGGTTTGGATGGTTTGGTTTCAACGGTGGTAGTGCCTTTGGAGCAAATGCAATAGCCGGTCTTGCTTATCTTACTACTGCCTTGGCTCCGGCAGTAGCAGCAATAACTTGGATATTTATAGAGTATCTTGTATATAAAAAGGCTACTCTTCTAGGTGCAGTTTCAGGTGTAGTAGCAGGACTTGTTGCCATAACTCCAGCAGCTGGTTTTGTAGATGTAATCGGTGCTTTGATAATCGGCATAGTAGGTTCTGTTATAGCATTTTTCGGTGCTGGAATACTCAAGAAAAAACTAGGATATGACGACTCGTTAGATGCGTTTGGAATCCATTTTTTAGCCGGTCTATGGGGTGCTTTGGCTACAGGTTTCTTAGCCGTAAAAGACAATGAACTTCTATGGGACGGTCCTTTGAAAGAGAGTGGAGATAGACTTGCTCAGGTAATGGTACAACTAGAATCTATAGTAGTGGTAGGACTTTTTACTCTTGTAGGGACTATAGTGGTTTATTATATATCTTCAGCCCTAACAGGTGGTGCAAGGGTTGATGAAGAGACTGAAACAATAGGACTAGATGAAGCAATTCACGGAGAGAGAGGATTTAATCTATAAGGAGTAGATAATGAAAAAGATAGAAACTATTATAAAACCATTTAAACTAGAAGATGTAAAAGATGCCCTTGCCGAACTGAAGATAACCGGTATGACAGTATCTGAAGTAAAAGGTTACGGAAGACAACAGGGACACTCAGAACTCTACAGAGGAGCTGAATATGTTGTTGATTTTTTACCAAAGACAAAGATAGAAGTGGTTATAAAAGATGATATGGTTGATAGTGTTATAGAAGCTATCGTCAAAAGTGCCAAAACCGGCAAAATCGGCGACGGAAAGATTTTTGTATATGATGTAGAAAAAAGTATAAGAATCAGAACAGGCGAAGAGAATGAAGAGGCGATTTAGAGGATAGCTTTTGCTACCTCTAAATCTTTTTGAATTTGACTCTTTAAATCTTCCAAAGAGTCAAATTTTCTATTTTCTCTAATAAAAAATACAAAATAGTTTTCCAAGCTTTTAGGAGTATCTTCTAACTCTGTATCCAAAACATGCACTTCTATACTAAACTGATTATCGGTACTTACTCTGTTTCCTATAAAAGTTACCGAATTATAGAGTTTATCTTCTATCCTTGTTCTAGTGGCATATACACCACTCTTTGGCAGTAAAAATCTACCACAATCAAGATTTAGAGTAGGAACTAACTTCTCTTTTCCTATCCCCTGTCCTTTGATAACATTTGCAGTTATTGAGTACTCTCTGCCCAGAAGCCTGTTTGCCTCTTCTATCTTACCTTGGCTTAAAAATTCTCTTATTTTTGAAGAGTGAACGGATATGCCGTCTATATAAAATTCATCCACCACTACAATTTCACCGTTAAAATGCTTTTTCAAATCATAAAGGTCACAGACTCTGCCTTTGCCAAATTTAAAATCGTATCCGACTACTATCTTTTTGAGATTTGGAAACTCTTTAACAACAAAAGCCATAAACTCTTCACAATCCATATCTTTTACATCTTCAAACTCATAAAAAAAACACGGATACTCTATAAACTCCTCTCTCTTCCTAAGTGGAGTAAGATTGGCATTGCCTTTTCTTACTATAAACAGAGCACCTTTATCATCCAACCTTTTTATAAGCTCCATATGTCCCAAGTGAAGTCCGTCAAAATGACCAAGAGCTAGTGAAGTTATCTCATCTTTTTTGAAAGTAGTAAAATCTCTCAATATTTCCCTCTTTTCCTTTTACATCTGAATCTAATTCAACTATTTTATCCCATTTTTGTAAACACAAAGATAAAAACCTCTCTTTTGCCCTCTCAATCGCTTTTTTATCCTTAACAACACCTTTTTTATCCCGTTTTGCCAATTTTCCAACCTCAAACTGAGGTTTAAACAGTATAATAATCTTATCATCAGCCAATCTATCCAAATCTTCCAAAATATCAACAACACTTATAAAAGATACATCACATGTAACCAAATCAAACTTCTCTTTTGGAACAAAATCTCTTACATCCTGCTCTTCATAAAGTTCTATTTTACTACTATCTCTGAGTGTAGGATGTAGCTGATTTGAACCTACATCTACACATACTACTCTCTTAGCACCCTCTTCTATCAATACCTCGGCAAATCCGCCCGTACTTGAACCTATATCCAAGCATACTCTATCTTTTATATCTATACTTTTGACAGAAACAAGAAACCTCTTTAGCTTTTCTCCTGCCCTGCTCACATACTGTTTTAAATTTAAAATTCTAATTTTTGAATCATCATTAACTTCAAAACCCGGTTTTGTTACCTTTTTATCATCTATAAACACTTCTCCGCTTTTTATAAGCTCACTTGCTTTGTTTCTACTTTTGGTAAAACCTTTTTCAAAAAGATACCTATCCAATCTCACTAAAAAACTCCTCTTCACTCATCACTTTAACACCTAATTTTTCGGCTTTGGCAAGTTTGCTTCCTGCATCTTCTCCACATATCAAAAAATCTGTCTTTTTACTTACACTGTTTGTAACTTTTGCTCCATGATTTTCAAGCAACTCTTTTATCTTTTCTCTTGGAGAGCTTAGTTTTCCTGTTATAACAACAGTTTTACCTGTAAAAGAGGAGTCTTTTATCTCTTTTTTTTCCGGGATTTTAGGCTCTATTATAGATATCAGTTTAACTATTTTATCTCTATTTACTTCTACAAACTCCACAAAAGATTCTGCCATCTCTTTTCCAAATCCATCTAACCCCATAATCTCTTCCAAAGAAGCCTCAATCCATCTTTTGCCAAAATGTTCGGCTATCTTTTTAGATGCCACTTCACCTATATGTTCAATCCCCAAGGCATTTATAAATCTATAAAGCTCTTTTCTCTTTGAATTTTCTATGGAATTTAAAAGATTTTGAACTTTTTTCTCTTTAAACCCCTCAAGTTTAAGCAAATCCTCTGCTTTTAAAAAGTACAAATCTTCTACACTTTTCAATAAACCTTCATTATATAAAAGCTCAACTATTTTATCTCCTAATCCTTCTATATTCATACATTTCTTTGATGCAAAGTGAATTATAGAATTTACAACTCTTGCGTTACATGTAAGGTTTTGACACTTTATCAAGATACCCTCATCCAAAAGCTCACTTCCGCACTCAGGACACTCTGTGGGTCTTTGTATCTCTTTTTGGGTACCATCTCTTCTGCTAATTAAAACCTTTATAACTTTTGGAATCACATCTCCACTTCTTATTATGATAACAAAATCGTTTATTTTTATATCTTTTCTCTTTATCTCATCAAAGTTATGAAGTGTAGCTCTTTCAACTACTACTCCCTCTATATCAACAGGCTCCAGTAGAGCTACAGGAGTTATAACACCGGTTCTTCCTACTTGAGTAACAACATCTTTTATTCTGGTAACTTTTTCAATAGCAGGAAACTTGTATGCCACCATCCAGCGTGGATTTTTAACCGTATATCCGAGCTCTTCTTGTACAGCTATATCATCGATCTTGACAACCATACCATCCATCATCATCTCTATCTCATCTCTACTCTTTATCAAATCTTCATAAAGATTCCGTACATCTTCTAAATTTTCACTTACCAAAACTTTAGGAGGTTTTAAAAATCCAAGATTATAAATAAATTCCATCTTTTCGCTCAAATATGCAAAATCCAAAGAGTTCAAACCAACTCCCCAAGGGTAAAAGAACAGTCTTCTACTTGCAGTTATCTTTGAATCAAGTTGTCTAAGACTACCGGCAGCAGCATTTCTAGGATTTGCAAAAAGAGGCTCTTGATTTTCTAATCTTTGAGCATTTATCTTTTCAAAATCATCCTTTTTAATAACAACTTCACCTCTTATTTCAATCAAACCATCATACTCTATTTTATGTGGTACTGATGAAATTGTTTTTACATTTTGAGTAACATCTTCGCCAATCTCACCATCACCTCTTGTAATTGCCTGTTTTAACAGACCATTTTCATATATAATATTTAAACTGGCACCATCAAATTTCGGCTCACAATAAAATCTAAATCTATCCGCACTCTTTTTAACCCTTTTTACCCACTCATATAACTCTTCTCTATCAAAAACATCCTCCATACTCCACATACGACTCAAATGTTTAGCCTTAGAGAAACTCTCCAAAACTCCCATACCTACTCTTTTAGTAGGTGAATCAGGATCGGCTAGTTGCGGATTTTGCTCTTCAAAAGCTAAAATTTCGTGATATAGATTGTCATACTCCTCATCACTAGCTATTGGAGAATCATCCTCATAATAAGCCTTAGCCCAACTTTTGAGTATCTCAACCTTTTTTTTATACTCTTTTATATCCATTTTTACATCCAATTATCATATATAAGTTTTACAATAGTTACTCCCACTACAAGGAGAAAGAATCCTCTTATAAAAGTAACATCTTTTTTTACTACCATAGACGAACCTACATAAGCCCCTAAGATTTGAGCCAATCCCATCAATATACCAACTAAAAAAAGAACTTTACCACCTATCAAAAATACTCCTAAAGAGACTATATTACTTGTAAAATTCATCACTTTAGTTGTTGCTGTAGCTTTTTTTAGAGTTAATCCCATCAATCCTACTAATGCTATTGTCCAAAAGGCACCTGTCCCCGGACCAAAAAATCCATCATAAAATCCTATCAAAAGTCCAAAAATAAAATAAAAAACAGACTCTTTTAGCTGAGCAACTTTTTGAATATGTCCAAATTTTGGATTAAACCAAGTATATAAAAATATAGCTATTAGCATAAAAGGGATGATTTCTCTCAAAAGATTTGCATCTAATAAAAGTATAAAATAAGCACCAAAACTAGCACCCAAAAATGTAAAAAAGATCCCTAAATACAACTCTTTTAAAGATATTAAGCCCTTTTTTATATAGTTTAGAGATGCAGTAAAACTTCCAAAAGAACTCTGTAGTTTATTTGTAGCAAGAGCTACATGAGGAGGCATACCAGAAGCCAAAAGCACAGGTACTGTTACGATACCTCCACCACCGGCGACAGAATCTATAAAACCTGCCAAAAAACCGGCACCAACAAAAATAAAATAGTAGTATAACTCAAACTCCATCTTGCTCTACTTGAAAAGTTTTGTTTGATACCTTCTTCGCTATCTCCCTCTCAACCATTTTCAAAGCAAAACTTCTATCTCCCCCTACTACTCTTCCCTGTTCAGACTCATTACACTTTTGACATATAAAGAAAGTTATCTTCTCTTTTAAATTATGACTGTTTTTACAATTCTCATCATCACATAAAAGCTCACTACCACACTTGGGACAATAACACCAAAGTGATATAACTTTATCCTTTTTCCATTTCCATCGCCACTCAACATCATAAAATCTATCTTTGGTATATTTTCTATATTTTGGAATCAATAGTATATACAAAAAAACAAGAAGAACAAAAAAGAGAATAAAAAGTCCGACAAGTATCCATACTACCTCTTTTTCTCCTATACCGTATGAGTTAAAAAACGAGATTAAACTATCCATCAAAAACTTCTTCTTATAGCTTCTTGAACTTTTAGTGCTTGAAAATGCTCTTTTACATCATGAACTCTGAGTATAGATGCACCTCTGTTTACCGACTCCAGATGAATAGCCAAACTACCAGGTAATCTCTCTTCTACACTACTTGAGATTATCATATCTATCATAGATTTTCTACTAGCACCCACCAAAAGAGGATACCCAAAATGTAAAAAATGCTCCAAATGCTGTAAAAGTTTTAAATTATGTTCCAAAGCTTTCCCAAAACCTATACCAACATCTAAAATTATCTCTTTTATGCCAAAACTTTTTGCTTTTTTCACCCTTTGCCCAAAAAAATCATCGACTTCCAAAACAACATCTTCATAAGTGGGGTTTTTTTGCATATTTTTAGGAGTTCCTTTTTTATGCATAAGTACGACTGTTGCCTCATACTCTGCCACCAAAGAGGCTACTTTATCACTTTCCAACGCCGTTATATCATTTACTATTTTAAAACCGCTATCAAGAGCATACTTTAAAGACTTAGGAGAAAAACTATCCAATGAAAATTTTGCTTTTTCGTATAGTCTTTTCTCTCTTACCAAAGATATGATAGGCTCAACCCGTTGAAACTCAATCTCTTCTCCTACATACTCGCTTCCGGGTCTTGAAGATACTCCACCTATATCTATGATATCGGCACCCTCTTCTATCATCTGCTCTATCTTCTCTAAAGCTTCATAATCTTTAAATCTACTACCTTTAAAAAAACTGTCTTCATTGGCATTTAAAACACCCATAATCTCCACTTTTTTTGGAAAATCATTTACAAACAAAAGTAATTTGGAAGATAACTCTTTTAGTTTAAAAGGCTGTTTTTTAAGCTTTTTGGAAAGTATTTTTAACTCTTTTGGAGTTGCCAAAAGGACAACATCAACAAACTCTGCTTTACATGTAACACAATCTTTGGGTACCGCCAAATCAGCACCTATGGATAAAGCTTCTTGTTTAAGTATATTTGCTCCGGGAGATGAGATACCTTTTATATAAATAGACTCTATTTTTGATTTACTTTGGAGTATTTTTGAACCCTCTTTTGTAACATTTAATCTATTAAAAAGCTCTTTTAACGGAGTATTGTGTGATATCTTAGATACCTTCATTTCTGGCTCTTTTCATGATAGCAAGTAGCAATGATATAAGTATATTATTTGCTCTTGTATTTAGCTCACAAAGTTGCAAAAGCTCTTCAAAATACTCCAACTCTTTAGTTGTGAAATTTAATCTATACTCTAAAATCGCTTTTGAAACTATACCTTCAACCAACTCTTTTAGCTCATTTTTATTTAGTTTTGAATTCTCTTTTACAAAATTATAGATATCCCCTATAACTAAATTTTTTAGATTTAAAGAGATATCAGGAGTAGTTTTTTCTACCTTTATCTCTTTTGAAAGCAATCTTGAGCGAATAGTCGGCAAAAAAACATTTTTACTCTGAGAAACGAGTATAAAAGAGATGTTTCTGGGAGGCTCTTCTAGTATCTTCAAAAGAGAATTTTGGGCATAAATATTGTATGATTTCGCACCCATTATGAGTATTTTTTCCTCACTTTCGGCTATATAAGCTTCTTTTACAACCTCTTTTGCATCATCAAGCAAAAAATCATCTCTCAAAAAAAATTTACAATTTACTTCACTATACTCCTCTTTTAGATAATCATACGCCTTTTCCAACTCTTTACATGTAAGGATATAGTTTTTTATATCACTCATCTTCAAAAGAGACCTCTGCAAAAAGAAGAGCATCTATACTTTTATCCAAAAGTTTGTAAAGCTGAATCAGTTTTATATCCAAAAGTTCATCATTTGAGTTTAGATAAAAACTGTTTTGCAGATGCTCATCCATAACCCATATAAAACTGTCACCTCTTCTTTTTGCAATTTGTATATTTATATCATTGTTTCTACCTATATAAAAATATGTATATCCGTTTGGAAATGCCTGATTTAACATATCTTCCAAGATATCAACATCTTCTTTTGATTTTACACTTTTTAGATTGGGATAACAGCTTTTCAGAGAAAAAAACGGTATCAAAGGCCTGTTTTTTGATTTTTTGTTTATATCATTTAACATATAGTTGCAAAACCATTCTCTCTCATCATCTGTTATAACTATAAAAGCATGGCCTTCCAAAAGATTTTTAAGCATAGAAACATTAAGAGGAACCCATTCAAATCTTTTCTCTTCCATCCAGCTCATCATAGAACCGTCTTTTCTTATATGATCAAGTGTCCACTTTAAAAACTTCTGCAAAACAAACTGTCCTATTTGTCAAGTTTGTATGCATGATGCAAGGCTCTGACTGCCAATTCACCATATTTTGCATTTATAACCATAGAAATCTTTATCTCACTGG
>CAYRRJ010000008.1:0-2800 GCA_964426645.1 uncultured Campylobacterales bacterium
CTATCGAACTGTCTTCTATCGCCTTTTCATACTCTTTGGAAAGCTTATATGCCTGAAGAAAGTTTTTATTTGATGTATTTAAACTGCTTTCTAACTCCTCTTTTACAAGTTCGATATCTGTCACATCAGTTCTTATCCCTATATATTCTATAATATTTCCATTATAATCGACAATAGGGGTTATAGTTGTTTGAACATAGTAAAACCCTCCATCTTTTTTCCTGTTTTTAACTTTTCCATGCCATATCTTTTTACTTTTTATAGTTTCCCACATATCTTTAAAAGCAGATTTTGGCATATCGGGATGTCTTACTATGTTGTGAGGTTTTCCTATAAGTTCATTTTTACTGTATCCTGATATTTCACAAAATTTGTTATTCACAAAGGTAATGATACCTTTAGGATCCGTTTTGGAAACTATAGAGCTTTCGTCAACAGCTTCCTTATACTCATCCAAAATCTTCTGATTACACAAAACTTCTACATGTTTACGGTTAAATTCTATAGCCAGATCAATTTTAAGTGTAAATTCCTCTATATTGAACGGTTTTTTTATAAAATCAGAAGCTCCGAGTTTTAAAGAGTTTCTAAGCAATTCCGGATTGTTGCTACCTGAAAGGATAATTACAGGAACATGACAAAATCTCTCTTCATCCTTGATTTTTCTAAGTAAATCAAGGCCATGCACATCAGGCATTTCCATATCCAAAATCACAAGATTTATATTCTCTTTATTTAGTATTTCCCAACCGTCCTTGGCATTCAAAGCAGTAAAAGAATTATAATTTCTAACTGTCAATATATTGGTAATCTGTCTGCATACAAAAGAGGAATCATCGATTATAAGGATACTGCTGTTTCCGTTTTTCTCTACAGATTTTATAATACCATCTATAGATTTGATAGATGAAGAAAAGTTGTTGTCTTTGACAAGATAATCCAAGATTCCGGTCTTAAAAAGGGACTCTCTTATCTGCATATCTATTTCAGAAGTTAAAATAATGATTTTTGCTTTACTCAGAGATTTAACACTTTCCACCAACTCCTCACCAAAAGAATCAGGAAGATTTAAATCCAAAATAATAAAATCATAATCTTTCTCTTTCAGTTTCTCTGTAGCTTCTTCAAGACTATATGCTTGGTCTAGTTTATAGCCTAGTTTTTTCAGAGTAGTATATACTGCTTTACTAATAAATTCTGAATCTTCAATAATAAGAATTTTATATTCTTTTTGTTCTATTTCATAATCACTATCACAATAAAGCATTAATAAATCTTTTCCTTAAATAAAAAATTATATTATTATATAGTTATCTTCTTAACTATATCTTTAATAACTCCATAGGCTCAAAAAATTCCAAAACTTTTTTGTCTTTTATAAAACCTGTATTATAAGGGTGTAGTGTCTCAAATATTTTAAACTCTTTTGTTACTGCTACCTTTTTTTTGAGTGTTTGTGCAATATTTCCAAACAAAATAAGTTTTATATCATGCTCCTTTATATTTTCCAGCAAACTCCTAATAAAGGGATTAAATTTCTTTACATGTAAAGACGTATCTTTTTTTGATGTGAAAACCAAAGAGATATTTAAAAGCAGAACACCATTTTGTTCAAAGTTGTTTTTTAATTCAATAATCGTATTTATATACTTGCTTTTATCCACTTTGGCTATTGCTTCTTTGGAAGTATCGTCCAAGCTCAAACTTCCGTCTGCCACCAAAAGCATTTTTATAAAATTTCTAAGGCTTGTGGCTCTGTTTACCTCCTTTGAAAGTCCGTTTGTCCCGAATATGGAACTGACTTTTCCATCTATAAAAGCATACCCTGTAGCACTCTCTTTTCTAGGATATGGATCCTGCCCAAAGAGTATATACTTTGTTTTATCAAAAGAGAGTGTCTTAAAAGCATTTAGAAAATTGTCAAAATCAGGGAAATAACCACTGTTTTTTTCTAAAAACTCACGATAGTCATCATCCAAAGAATTGTAAGCCTTTTGTACTATATCTTGCCAAGAAGAGTCTGCTTTTATCATTTTAGGTTCGCCATTTTCAGTATAAAATCAACTTCCCCCACTCCTATCCTCAAATCTTTTGCTATTTGAGATTCATTTTTCCCTGATTTATACTGCGAAATAACAAGTTTCTCATTTGATTCGTTACGGTTTGGAGGAACAAAATTAATCTCTTTTGCCCTACTCTCCAATCTCTCAATTCTTTTAATCTGATCATTTTGAAATTTTTCCATAGCATCTTGAATTTGAGCCAAAGCAACCATCGTCGGTTTTAGAGAAGTTTCAATTTTCTGCTTGATTCTTTTTTCTATCTCATCTTGTAAAAGTTCCAAATCAACACTGTTCTCTTTTGAACTCAGTTCTTTAACAGCATAGCTTAATTTAAAATTCTGCTGATTTAAATCTTCTATAACTTTTTCATAGATAGAAAACTTTTTATTAATCTCGTTATCTCTAAGGAGCAGAAAAACAAAAAGTATAAGCACCAGTACACCAAGTGCTATGATACCGATCAGTTCAACACTCATTTCTTTGCTCTCCTTTGTCTTATCATAACCCTCTCTCTTGCAACCATATAGGCATTCCAGTCTTTTTCATCCTGCTCGTGCAAAAGCAGAATTTCTGCTATATTTTTATCTATTGCTCTAAAAAAAAGAGGCATTTCTCTTTTTGGAAATGTAGGCATAGAAACTCTTGCATAGTACTCTCTGCCCGTTTCAAACAGATTTTCCCTCAATTTAAAATGTTCAAATCCTATATGAGTTATTTTTGCTGTATATTTTAATTCT